>CAJQOX010000298.1 GCA_905480075.1 uncultured Aureispira sp.
ATTCATATTTTAAGGGGTCGCGGACCAGTTTAAAGTCTTTGAATGCAAAAGTGTTATTGTAATTTAACTTGCTTTGTGCATCAGGGTCAGGTGCATCTCCATCATACATGTAATCGCAAATATCTACTCCGTCTGCAGCCAAGGCAATATCGTAAGTATCCGTTGCGGAACACATTGCAAACATAAAGCCTCCTCCTGAGACAAACTCTCTGATTTTTTTTACTACTGCCAGTTTTAATTGAGATACTTTTTCATAGCCATGATTTTTTGCTAAGGTCTCCATCTGCCTGACATGATCCTTATACCATTTTTGATTGCTATAGTTAGAGAAAAACTTCCCGAATTGCCCCGTAAAATCCTCATGATGAAGATGCAGCCAGTCATATTCATTCAATTTACCTTCCAGCACTTCGTCATCGTATACCAAATCATATGGTATTTCAGCATAAGTCAATACCAGGGTAACGGCATCGTCCCAGGGTTGAACTTCGTTGCCACGAACATTTACAGTGGGACTGTAGACAGCAACTTTTGGAGCTACTTCCAATTTCATTGCTTCCATATTTACCTCGGGGGCATTGATTTTTTCAAGAATACTATTGAAAGAAGCAGTAGGAATCACCTTATAGGAGACCCCTCTTCTGATACATTCTTTCTTAAACACATCATTATACTGAAAAGCAAAACTTCCACCATTATAATTCAGCAACCAGAAAGCTTCCTGTTTTGCAGCCAGGACCTGATAGGTAATGCCATAGGCTTTCATGTGGTTTGACTGAGACTCATCCATTGGAATAAGAATGTATCCCTGAGCTTTAAGGATACAAGAACACAAAAAAATGCCCACAAACAGTAAAATAGATTTTGCCATACCTGGTTTATTTATAAATACAAAAGCTTCGGATGTTTCTGAAATAAATATTGCTATCGGATGTATTCAGCTCATTAACAAGATTAAAACAGAATCCCAATGAAATTTATTATGTTTCTATAATACAAAGTAGCGTAATTTATTTGTAAATGTTTCATCCTTAACAATTATTAACATCAATCTCCAAAATAGATACATTTATGCTGTTTTATTTATTATACTATGTTGTCACTTTCAGGTTGTAGTATTTAAATTAATTGGAATTTTATTGAACTTTTTCACACCCTGCACTTAAAGCTACCAATTAGCTGTTTATTAACACATTACAGAATCATCTGTTTCTGTTATTGATATTTAAAATCTGAATTTTTTACCTGTAAGAAAAAATAAATAAAAAAAACTTTGGTTATCAAAATGTAAATATTCATCTTTGCCACTCATAATGAAACAAATGCCGAAAGGTTTTTTATTGATTTTACAAAACACAAGAAGTTATGTCAACAATAACTGATAGAGTAACTAAAATCATCGCAGACAAATTAGTAATTGATGCGACTGATGTTACTGCTGAAGCAAATTTTAAAGATGATTTAGGTGCAGATTCAATTGACCTAGTAGAACTTATTATGGAGTTCGAAAGAGAATTTGAGCTTTCTATTCCTGACGAAAAAGCAGAAGAAATCCAAACTGTTGGTAATGCAATAGAGTTTTTGGAACAAGCAATAAATGCTTAAAGATTTTTACAGGCGTTGATGTTTTTATATCAACGCTTGTTTTTTTATTTAAAAATTAAGCGGGTTTTTTAACTTGCCGGAATTAAGACATATTATCTGTTTAACATAAACAATCCCAAAATAACTATGCAAAACAGAAGAATTGTTGTTACCGGATTAGGTGCATTGACACCAATCGGTAATAACGTAGAAGAATTTTGGTCTGCATTACTGGAAGGCAAATCCGGAGCAGGTCCAATCACAAATTTTGATGCTTCAAAATTCAAGACAAGATTCGCTTGCGAAGTCAAGAATTTTAATGCTACTGAAGTACTTGGCGACCGACGCCTTGAACGCAGAACGGATAAGTTTGTTCAGTTTGCACTTGCTGCAAGTGATCAGGCTATTAAAGACGCTGGGCTCGATGAGTTAAGTCAGGATATTAAGGACGACATTGGAGTCCTTTGGTCCTCAGGAATTGGTGGACTCAAATCCCTGCAGCAGGAAATTCAAAACTTCAGCAAAGGCGATGGTACACCACGTTTCTCTCCTTTACTTGTTCCCAAAATGATCGTAGATGCTGCTGCCGGCAACATCTCTATCAGAAACAAGTTCAAGGGAATGACTGCGTCGATAGTAACTGCATGCGCCTCTGCAACACACACGGCTAGTTTTGCTTATGACCTCATCAGAGTCGGTCGGGCTGATATTATTTTGGTCGGCGGGTCAGAAGCGTCTGTCACTGAAGTTGGTGTTGGTGCATTTGGTTCTCTCAAAGCTTTATCCAAAAGGAACGATGATCCTAAAATAGCTTCACGTCCATATGACAAAAACCGCGATGGTTTTGTTTTGGGTGAAGGTGCAGGTGCTATAGTTTTGGAAGAATATGAACATGCTGTTAAAAGAGGTGCTAAAATATATGCCGAACTTGTAGGCACAGCTATTACATCCGATGCTTATCATATTACTGCCCCTGACCCTGAAGGTTCAGGTGCTGCAAAAGTTATGAGACTGGCTCTTGAATGTGCAGGTCTTGACACCTCCGATGTAGATTATGTCAACACACATGGCACATCTACTCCCCTTGGGGATTTAATGGAAGTTAAGGCTATTGAACAGGTTTTTGGTGATGATGTCTACAATCTCAATATCAGTTCCACAAAATCTATGACTGGACATTTATTAGGTGCGGCAGGTGCAATTGAGTCTGTGATTTGTATCAAATCAATTTGTGAAGATATCGTTCCGCCGACTATCAATCAGGTTGAAAAAGATCCTGACATTAACCCCCGTCTGAATCTTACTCCAAATGTGGCTCAAAAAAGATTGGTTCGTGTTGCATTGAGTAATAGTTTTGGTTTTGGTGGCCATAATTCATCAATCATTTTCAAAAAATTTGAAGAATAACTTTATTCTTACTACCTTAATACTACAAATAGGGGGACTACCTAAATTAATTAGTGTAATCCCCCTCTTTTCACTCCTTTTTTATACCCATTTTAACCTGGAAACAGTAAGTTAAATATATTTCCCTTTGTCAACTTTTTAACAATAGGAAAAACAGTTTATGTAAAAACTGTCAGTAAAGAAATACAAAAAAGGTACTGAACAGTTCTATAAATAATTAATTGTGGTTCGTAAGTTTATTAATTTTTTCGTTTCTTCAGATAAGCTTTTTGTAAAAGAATTATTCAAAATATTGGGCTTCGTCCCGGTAAACTTGTATTTGTACAAACGTGCATTTACGCACAAGTCCTTGTCCTCCAAGGATTCAAAAAGCAAACGTTACCCAACAAATAATGAAAGACTCGAATTTCTGGGCGATGCAATTCTGGATTCTGTAACTGCTGAATACCTTTTCAGGAAATACCCTTCTCAGGATGAAGGGTTTTTGACCCAAATGAGATCAAAAATGGTCAACAGGAAAGCCCTGAACGAAATTGCCTCTCACATGGAATTGGATGTCTTTTTAAAACAGCTAGGCGCTACACGCATAAGTCAGACAATGATGGGCAACACCTTCGAAGCCTTTGTAGGTGCTATATATCTGGATGTAGGGTACAATCGCACAAAAAAATTCATCATTAATAAGATGTTAAGGCAATACATTGATGTTCACCATCTTGAAACAGTAAACACCAACTACAAAAGTCAATTGCTCGAATACAGTCAAAAAAATCACAAAACAATTTCTTATTCAGTCTTGTCGCACTACAGAACTAAAAACAACAGAGAACGCTTTAAAATTGCTGTTCTCTTAGATGGCAAATCTCTCGCTACGGCTGAAGACTTCAGTAAAAAAAGCGCGGAACAAAAAGCTTCTGAAAAAGCACTGATTCAAATTGGAATTATCAGTTCCAACAAGGGGTAATATATTTTAATACTATTTTATGTTTTCTAATTATGGCGCTGATAAACTGTCCTGAATGTACTAAAAAGATAAGCCGTCATGCTCATAGTTGCCCTGATTGTGGCTTCCCCATGAATGAAAAAGAAAATCTAAAATCTTCTTCCAACGATATTTCTGTGATAAAAAATTTGGCAAAAACTAATAAATTAAAAGCTACTAAGTTATATCTTGAACTTGAAGGATGTACACTTAAGGAGGCTAAAGATTTTGTCGATAAATTGACTGGAATAGATTCAGGCAGCGCTTCAAAAGAAAATAATAATTCTGACTTTATCAGGAATTCTCCTTTCACTCTCTTTATTTTATTTTTCTTATTTTCCATACTGATCATTTGTTGGTTTTTTTATAAATCGCAAAATTGATACATTTCCGGGATTAAAAATTCTAAATTATTTCCTTCATTTTAATTATGATAAAATTTAAAGAACTGCTTTTTATACCACTCATTTTTTTGCTAGTCTGGATTGGTCTTAAATGGTATAGGATTCCAGGACAGGTAAACGGTGCGGTGGCACCTGATTTTACAGGGTATCTTGCAAATGAAGATTCCCTGAAACTTTCCGATTTTAAAGGTCAATTGGTATTTCTTGACTTTTGGGGTTCCTGGTGTGCACCTTGCAGAAGTTTTAACAGAGACCTTACTCAAATTTTTGATAAATACAAAAATTCCAGATTCACCAACGAATCAAAATTTAATATTATCAGTGTCGGCATCGAAACTAATAAAACCCATTGGTTGTCAGCAATCGAAAAAGACGGTCTTGTATGGGAATCACATATTTCTGACCTCAACAGATTGTACGATCACGTGGCATTACTTTATGGAGTGAGAGAAATCCCTAATTCTTTTTTGATAGATGGAGATGGGCAAATAATTGGAGTTAACCTTCTTATTGAAGAATTAGACGAAATATTGGCACAAAGAAGTCAAAAATAGACCCTTTTTTTATCTATTTATTCTTATTCTGACATTTTGTCCTTATTTTTGCGGTGGCAAACATTTTGCCTTATGTTTTTGTGAAATTATGTAATTCACATTTTGTTTCAATTTTAAGATTATACTTATATATGAACAAGAAAGAAAATCAAAAAGAAATGGATAATCAACCCGATGTTGAGGTCGATAACAATGTAGAAAACGAAGTGGTTCAAACAGAAGAAAATACTCAGGAAGAAAGCGTAAAAAAAGAAGAACCGACTGAAGAGAAAGAACCTGCAGCAAAGAAAAAAAAGGAAAAAAAGAAAAAGGAGGTTTCTGAAATTGACCGCATATCACAAGAACTGAGTGAAATGAAGGATAAATACCTCAGAATATTTGCCGAATTCGATAATTACAGAAAACGAACAATTAAAGAACGTCAGGATATTATCAAACTTGCTTCAAGAGACGCTCTTAATGCTATTCTCCCTGCTGTTGATGATTTTGACAGGGCAATTAAAGTTGCTGCTGAAAATGAAAACGAGGCTGACATCCCTGAAGGAATTATTCTGGTTTACACCAAGCTTTTTAAAGCCCTTGAACAACAAGGTATTAAGGAAATGGTCAGCACAGGTCAGGACTTTGACCCTGAATTGCATGAAGCACTAACTAAGATACCTGCTCCTTCTGAAGAACTGAAAGGCAAGGTGATTGATACTATTGAAAAAGGCTATTATCTAAATGATAAAATTATTCGCTACGCTAAAGTTGTTGTAGGTGAATAATTATTATAAAAATCACGTTGTTCTTTGCTCTGATTTTAGGTTTTTTATCCTCTAACTTTTATTATAATGGCAGAAAAAAAAGATTATTACGACGTCCTTGGTGTAAGTAAAAATGCCTCTAAGGATGAATTGAAGAAAGCTTACCGTAAAGTTGCATTGAAATTTCACCCTGACAGAAATCCTGATGACGAATCAGCAGAGGCTAAATTCAAAGAAGCAGCTGAAGCCTATGAGGTTTTGTCTGATGAACAGAAAAAATCAAGATACGATCAGTATGGGCATGCAGGCCTAAATAATCAGGGCGGCGGAAATTACGGTGGATTTGGAAATATGGAAGATATTTTCTCACAGTTCAGTGATATTTTTGGCGGTGGATTCAGCAACAGAGGTCAACAAAAAAGCAGAGGATCAAGAGGTTCTAACCTTAGAATTAAGGTCAGCCTAACACTTGAAGAAATCAACGAGGGGGCCAACAAAAAAATTAAAGTCAAAAAATATGTTGGTTGTAAAGCTTGTAAAAGCTCAGGTGCCAAAGATTCCAAATCTGTAAAAACCTGCCATACATGTAATGGGTCAGGCTACGTGAGAAGAGTGCAACAAACTTTTCTTGGCAATATGCAAACTACTTCTGCCTGCCCTACATGCCATGGTTCTGGTGAAATGATTACAAACAAATGTAATGTCTGTAAAGGTGATGGCAGAATTTATGGAGAAGAGCTTATAAACCTCGATATCCCTGCCGGTGTCAGTGAGGGTATGCAGCTTTCTATGAACGGAAAAGGGAATGCAGGGTCTAATAAAGGTGGAGCAGGTGACCTGCTGATCAATATCAAGGAAAAAGAACATCAACATTTTACCAGAGATGGGAATAACGTTTTGTTTGAATTGGATGTTAATTTTGCTGATGCTGCCCTTGGGGCTAATGTTGAAGTGCCAACATTAACTGGTAAAGTGAAAATCACCCTTCCTCAAGGTACTCCTTCTGGTAAAATATTCAGATTAAGAGGAAAAGGATTGCCTTCAATTCAAGGTTACGGAAAAGGCGATCAACTAATTCATGTAAACATCTGGGTGCCCGCTTCTTTTTCTTCTGACGAAAGAAAAGCTTTGGAAACCATGAGAGCATCTAAGAATTTTCAACCCAGTGATAATGATAAAAGAGAAAGAAAAGGCCTTTTTGATAAAATGAAAGATTTCTTTAATGGTTAATTATCTTTCTTTAATATAAAAGAAAAAGGATTGTAGCTTCTGCTGCAATCCTTTTTTATTTTCCACTTCTGTTATATCCTTTTATTCGAAATATATTTACCCCCTTAACTGTTAATTAAATCTTCAAATTTTATTATTTTACATTGCTGATTAATATCTATCTGTAAATATGAAAACTACTATTACCAGTCTTCAGGCCCTATGTGCTTGCGAAATCACTTACCACATCCACAAATCTTTGCCTTCAGGCGAAGTAAAAGTGAGCGAATCAGAATTAATCAAAGTTTTGGGAGATAAAAAATCTGCATTTTTGAAAGAATCATTATTCAAGGGCAATTATGAATCACGTTGCTTCCTGGATGATGCTGCTAGTTGTTGGATTGGTAAAAACTCCGGAAATGAACTACTTATAGCTTTCAGAGGTACAGTCCCCTTTTCATTTGACCTGTCAACTAAAAGAAGTAGGAACAGAGGTTTAGAAGCCTTAAAAGATGGCATGAGAAACCTGTTTATTCAATTTAAAGGAGATGATAAGATCTCTGAAATATATGGGGAGAATAGCCAGGTACATGAAGGCTTTCATCAGGAAACTGAAAATATGTGGACGTTTCTACTTTCTGTAATTCAGGAATTTGACCCTCATGGAAAGCTCCCCCTCACAATTACCGGTCATAGTCAGGGTGGTGCAATAGCCTTTTTATCTGCTCTAAGATTATGTAACGAAACTAAGAATTCTCAGGAACCTTATCTTCAGAATATCGGTCAGAGAATCCAACAGGTTATCACTTTTGGAGCGCCACAAGCCGGAGATAAAGGCTTTGCACAAAACTATCGAAAAGTTTATTCTTTTGGTAAACCGGGCAAAACTTCTGAAATCTGCCTTGACGATATTACGTACCGATACGAAAAAGCTGGTGATTGCATTCCCTTCGTTCCCTGCAAAGCAAAAGACCTCGCTGCCCTTATCAGGCACAGGTATTCCTACCTGCCTATCTCTATGTTTTTTATGGAATCATGGGTTGAAAGAATGAATGGACTGATGCAGCAATATGTCCCGGTTGGACAATTGAAATATATTACTTACAGGGAACAAGAAACAGATTGTGATCGTAGCTATGAACTAAGATTGGCTGACCTATATCTCGCATGGGCTGAAAAAGGTAAAAAGGGGGATCTGTTTTCTATTCATTTTCTCTTTAAAGATGATGGTTATATTCAGCAATACCTTAAAGAGGAATTCTTGAAAACCCCAAAATAAATCTTTAGGAATTTTTTTTAATTATATTGGAATGGAGATGCATTATAGAAAACTTCAGATAGAATACCCTTGACTTTTTATCCGCCAACTACCATTCTTTCTTCTCTTTCTTTTTGTAAAAACGGACTAAGTTATCAGGCAATCTGATGGCTGATTTTTATATCATGGATGGATAAATTAATGGATGTTCAGATGAATAAAAAGGATTGCCAGAGGGCAGATCATAAAAATGATAAAACTGAAGA
>CAJQOX010000299.1 GCA_905480075.1 uncultured Aureispira sp.
GGATACGGAGGAAGAATTTATCAAAGTCCGGGATATTGCAAGATTTGAACTTTGCTATTACTATCTTCATAATTTCAGATATCAGGAGGCGATATATGCCTGTTTTGTTTTGCAACAAAAATACCCTGAAAGTAATTACCTGAAAAAGATAGTATCTAAATCTCTTTATGGCTATACAAAGTTTAAAAATGAAATCAAAGGAGTGAAGCCCTATTCAGTCTCCTACAGTGATGATGACGTAAACACGAATGTTATGTCTAAGAAAGCACACGAAGAGATAGAAGGGCCTTCTCAACAAGTGTATTATTTCATGGCGCAACTAAAACTCAATGAGCTAACAGTTTTAGCTTTACGTTATGTATGGGATGCCTGTCAAAGCAACCCTGATGATGAGGAACTTAAAGCCATTTTGGAAGATTTGTTTCTTGAATTGTCCTATCATTATAAAAAACGTTCTGATTTTTCCTCACAAAGTATTCAGGAGGTTAAGGCAATGCAGGATGAAAAAGCTAAGAAAGACAGTATAACTAAGGAGGCTGCTGCACCCGAAAAAGATAAAAAACTATCGAAGTATGATAAGATAAAAAAGCAGAAAAAGGAACAGGAGAAAATATCGGAAGAGGACATTGAACCTGAGGAATTTGCAAAATATGCTTTCAGAGATATTTTGAAAGACAAACGCTTCAAAAAACTATTCAGTAAAGGGCAAAAGGAGAAAGAGAACAGAGAAGCACGTTCCGAATACTACAACAGCAGTGAAGGACGGGCAGAATTGCGGAAGCGACGAAAAAGAAAAGCGGCTGCACTTGGAATAGATTCAGTCCTCGTTTACACTCCCTATTATATAAGGGTTAACAACAGTGGCAGCAAATCGAAAGTCATGTATCTGCAATCGGAAGAGAATCAGACAAAACTAACTGACATCATCCGTAAGAATGCAAAGATAGCCAAGGTAAATATTACCATGTTGAATCCCACTGAACTTAAAGACAGCGATTCAGAAACCTTTAATGACCTCAGGGTATTATCGGAATGGATGTCGCAACAAAACAGGTTTGGAGGTAATTTACTAATGCCCTCTTTCAATCAGAAAGCTACAGAAAAACTGGTAAAAAAATACAAAACCAAATACCTTTTATTCACCGGTATAATATCCATAAAAAGAAATCGCACGCATTGGGTCTATTGGTCCATATTGTTTAACATGGAATCCGGCAGATACCAAATCCTCAAGGATGAATATTACCGTCAGAAAGACCGCAGAACCTTTATGAATGCGCATATTTTCGATACTTTTTTTCAGATCAAGTCGAAGAGAAAACGAAAATAATAATATAACAAAACAAACAAAAAATTAAATGAAACCATACTTATATATATTTTCAATTATACTGTTTTTCACGGGTCAGTCTTCGGCACAGGTTCCCGGCTTTCAGGGCAAACGGTTTTTCATAGAGGTAGGAGGGTCATTTTTCCCTAACCTGTTTTATCCGACAGCTCAAAACAAAGGAAATCAAACATTTCCCGATGGACAAAGATCAGGGGATTTCACGATGAAAGACCGCTATGAATTATCTTTTTTTTATGTAACAGGAAGAGGGTCTATATTTAAGGCGGCTTACAACTATCAGGTTTCCGGGTTAGATTCCTATGCGTTCACTCCTTCTTTGGTATCTGGAATTGACAGACATGATCTGTTTTATCAGCTTCATATGCATGATATCAATCTTGGTTTTAACCTGTACCGTGATAAAACCACCAACTTAGCTCCTCTCGGTTTCTTTTTTGACTGGGGCATTCGTTTTGTTTTTGTTGATGGCGTTTTGCGCGATCAGAAGGTGGATTATGCGGACAACCGCAGTGACCACACCCCCTATGCTGATCAGTTGGCCCCCTTAAACATAAACTCTTTCGTTTTTATGTTCGGCCTGACAGGAAAATGGGGATACAGAACTGTAATTGCCGATAGAGTAACCTTGACTTTTGGAATAGAATCAACATTTTTCCCGCAATTCGCCGGAGTTTATCTTAGTTTTTTCAATACAAACAGCTCGAACTTTCAAACAGCTGCAATTCTCAATGCTCAGGACCGGTATTTGCTGAGTCTACATATAGGGGTTGGGGCATTGATCTATTAGGAAAACTATATTTTTAGCGAACTAAAAATAAAAATAAAATGAACAAATTTATAGCAGGCATCTCACTTTTGACCTATCTACTTACTTTCAACTCCTGTTCCAAATATGACCCTATTTATGGTGTAGCAGGAAATACTACCTTTGAACCCCTGAATTTAAAAATGGACATGGTCTACATTCATGACAATGACATTTATATCACCAATGAGATACTCAGCAGTCAAGAAAAGCTGACCAACTCACCTTCTGATAGCAAAACGCATATTGCATTTAGTCCACAGCACGATAAAATTGCGTACCTGAATGGAAACGGAACCCCTGTAATATTAGACGACAAGGGGGTACAGCTCGAAATACTCAGCCAATATAGTAATGTAAGCGATATAGGATGGCATTCGAATGGCGGCAACCCTACTCTGTATATATTGGTAAATAATGACATAGAGTTTCATGGGCAGGCATTGAATCTTGTTCCCACTCCTTTTGATTACGTATTTCCATTGGATGTGACCAATACAATAATAGACGCAATAGACATAGATGATAATCTGAACATTGCCTTTTCTTATCGTTATGAAAAACCTTATGCAATATCCTTACCTACCCTTAGCAAATACTATTATGGTGCAGGAGTGCAGTACAGTAGTGTGTCACAACCTGATGTTTATTCAGAAACTTATGATTACTATTACTCTACGACCACATCAAGTTATGTTGCTTCGCCCTACAAATATTATTATTCCGTAAATTTCAATGAGTTGGATAACAATGTAAATTTAGGAAAAATAGTCAATGGAGAACAGTCCAATTATAATTATTATAGTCTGCACAAATATAATCTGGCAAACAGTACAACAAACAGTTTTGTCTCTGATGTAAGTTCCGGAAATTATTTCGTAGAAAAAAATGAGGGGCGTGTTGCATCTAACATCTATGAGATAGTAAAATACCTTGATGAACTGCCGGCAAATGTTCCTCCACCAAACGGAACACCAAATACATTCAGGTTAAACTTTAATAATTCAAATAATAATTGCCCGACATATTTTGACTGGCAACCATAGAATATTATTTATTTACTAATAGCAGCCAATCGAGAATAATTTTCATGGCAGCGGGCGAGAAGGTTTCTTCAATTTGAATGTACTCTTCCACAGCCCCTGTTTCACAGGTCTGAAAGAGGTGATTCAGACCGGGAAGAGCAACACATTTAAAGTTTTTATTTTTGGCTTTATTGAGTGCCGATTCTATCGCATCGAGGTTCATTTTGGCTGCCACCTGCAAATCTTTTTCCCCGTTCAGTGCCAACACAGGACATTTTACTTTTCGAAGGAAATCCTCCGGATTGGCACGGATAAAATATCTAAGCCATTTTGACTGCATTGCTTTGAGCCCCTGCCTGAGTGAGGCTTCATCGAGACCCAGCATTTTTTTGTTTTCTTCACTGACAGCAGCATATTCCTTTTCTATGGCTTTCATAAAATCATCTGTACCCTTCTCATCTTTTTTGTCTTCGATTACAGTTTGGTATAATGTAGCGTTGATTTTATTTAGTTGATTCAACAAATCCTCGTTAATGCCTTTTAATTTATGGATGTCATAGCTTTGCCTGACCAACAAATCCTTGCCCGAAACTCCCGGGCCTGCCAACAGAACGGCAAAGGCCACAGATTTATCTTTGGAAGCTACTATCGGTGCGATCAGACCACCTTCGGAATGCCCCATG
>CAJQOX010000300.1 GCA_905480075.1 uncultured Aureispira sp.
CGCAACAAATTCAGGATTCCCTGCTCGTGGAAGTACTCGACGGGCATCTCGACTCTGTTTCTTATACGCCGATCGCCAACTGTCAGCCTGTGGAAGACCTCGAAGACCTTACCCTGCTGATCTATCCGATCCGTGCACGGGAATATGCCTATAGTTATTCCGGTACCTATGTTATCATCAATAACCTCCTTGCCAATACCATCAATCCCGCAGGGGCCTATGTGGGCAACGAAGGGATAGAATATCAGATGAATAATGCAGGTTGTGTTAATACCTCTGTCGATTCTCTGCAAATATGGCCGGCACCGACAATTTTGGATTCTATCCCCACCAATCAGTGTAGCCTCGGGGATACGGTGATTATTTACCGTAATGCCGATAGCCTGATCGTTCTGTACAGGGATTCTGCCATTATCTATGCTGATACGCTTTACAAATATTATGCTTCAGGCCAGCAAAGTTATCCCGCATCGCCTTCTGAGCAGCTCGTGGATTATGAGGAATATTATAATATCATGGAAATTAATTCCACGGGCGGAGGGATTACTGCTTTCAATACTACGCCCGGACAGGAAGTCTACCACTTTATTCCCGCCGATGTAACCGGCGGTTCCACTACCCTGAGCTTTAAGTTCAAATACGAAAGAACTTCCCATTATACTGATACTGTTTTCGGCGGTCCCATCGATACAACTATATTTACGGAGTATTATATTGCCGAAGTCTCCAAGACAATTTTTATAGAAAATCCCTCGAATGTTCAGCTCAATGCGCTGCTGCAAACCGATACCGTGTTCTGCCCGGTCGATCAGCAGACACTGCTGACAGGTCAGCCGCAGGGAGGACAGTATTTTCTGGATTATGATACTATCCCGAATAATATTTTCAATCCTACAGACTCGGTGACCTTCTCAGGGGTCCTGTCGGGGGTATACCGCCTGACCTATGTCTATGAAGGACTTTCCTGTAATGACTCTGCCGCTACCAATATAGTGATCCCAAATCAGTTTTCAGTAGCTATCGCCAACGATACCTTCTGTGAAACAACTGCGGACAAATTGATCTATTATGATAATTTTGACCCCATTAATACTCTGATGTATGACACCAATTCCGTCAAATTCTTTGTCAAGGGAATACAATCAATTCCGGTCTTTTCTCCGGTAAATGTCTTTGGAAATACCGGGGCCCCTGAAGATGTGCCGGTACAGTATGTCATTGCCGATACCTTCGGATGTGAAGAACTCGATTCTGCGGTTTATACCATTATCCCGAATCCCAATATTTACTCTTCCTTCCCGCTCGATACCACTATCTGCCTCAATGACCCGCAGATGCCGATAAACCTATATGTCTTCGAATACGACTCTACCACCTGTACTTCTGTGGATGCCTACGGATGTGGAACCTTTAATCCATTTGATATCTACCTCACTGATACCTCAGGAGGGGTCTTCGACCTCGGTGGAAGTAACCCTGTGGATCAGCTTATCTTTGAGCCCGATTCCGCCGGTTCGGGTACGCATGGCCTTGTCTATTATTTTGAGGATTCGCTCGGCTGTTTCAGTACGCAGACTATGACGGTGACGATTCGCGAATTGCCCGCTGTAAACCTTACTTTGGTCAACGACGGGGTCATCGATCAGCCCCTGCAGTATATTTGTGAGGAAGATTCTATCCGTGTATACGGTCAGCCTTTTGAAACCGATGTCAACAGATTCGGTTACGGTTCCTATTTGCCTGACAGTACCAATCATACGAATAATTTCGGAGGTCCTTTCCCCCGAAGCTTCGACCCTAATTCACAGGATTTTAAGCCTGCTGTGCCCGGGGTTCTGCCGAGTCTTGTTGATGAAGTAATATATTATTATTATGAAGACCTTTTCGGTTGCAGGGATACAGCAAGAAGAACCTATAGGATACGTAACTTTACGGATACCTTCAAAATTGATGGGCTGCCCGATTCTACCTGTGCCTATGATACGGATATGAATATATCAATTGATGTCTTTGGCGGTGCGCCGCTCGATTCTTTTGGTTGGTTCAGTTCTACCTATCCTACGGCCTTTACTCAGCTCGATTCCCTGCCGACTAATATTGCCACCACTATTTTCAATCCCGCAGATGCAGGGGTGCAGTTTGCCGACAGGGAGATAGACCTGAGCTTTCATTTCCGCGATTCCTCAGGGTCCTGTTTCGATCGCTTCGATACTACGCTTATTATTAACACGCTGCCCAATATTTATCTCTCTGAAAATATTGCTACTGACCTCTCGGAAATTGATCCGCCGGGTGCCCTGCTGAATGTGCCGGCATCAGATGGCTATTATCATATCTGTAGCTCCGCGCCGGATATGTCGCTGATTCCTTATAACATTACAGGACAATATCTGCCGGTGCAGAATACCCTGATTATTAGTGGTCCGAATAAAATTGATAACAGTCCCCTTGATACTGTTTATGGTGAACGTGTCGTGGTATACACTGCACCCGGGGGAGGGATTGGCTATTTTTATAACCCTTCCAATGACCCTGACTCTTCAGGCCTCGATTCTGTTATTCATATTTTTACGAACGGCAACGGATGTATAGATACGGTAACGCATTATATAGTGGTGGACCCGCTGCCTGCTTTATCCTTTACCAACCTGAATAATCCGGATCCTGACGGAAATTATATTTTCTGTGAAATGGATGATTCTATTAATATTGCACCGAACCCGATAGGGGTTACGGCACTTTCGCTGACTTTCAACAATCAGGCTATCACTTCGGTGCCCTTTGTCATGAATCCACAAGTACTCGCTGACCCCGCCGGTCTGATTCCGGTGGACTATGCCCTGCAATATAATTATACAGGACAGGTCTATGTAGGGGGCGGAATTTGTGCCGATACCATCATTGATACTATACGCATCCTGCCGGCACCGAACCTCAGTTGGGTCTCGGTACCCGATAATTTCTGTCTGACGGATTCCGTGGATTATTTCCCGCTGTCGGCTACGCCCTACGGTGGTACTTTCTCTGATATTTCCTTCGGAATTCAGGGCAAACCTTCTATACTCAACGATTCTCTGTTCAATCCCTTCGCACAGGCAGGGGTCAGAACAATTTTATACGAATTTACCGATGGAAATAATTGCTATGATTCCATTCAGTATGATATCGGAATTTACAGCAAACCCCGCCTCGACTTTTCTATTGAAGGTGGTTGCGCAGGCATCAACATTGATTTTGTGCCGGAAACTTTCCCATTTGGCCTCGATACGACAAGCCTTTCGCTCGATTCTATCACGATGGTTATTTGGAACTACGGGGATGGTTTTGCGGATACTATGACGACCTTCAGCAATCCGTGGGACATTCCGGCGTCAAGTCATACCTATGCTGCCTTTGGTATTTATGCCCCCTCCCTTGCGGTTTATAATCAGGAGGTCTGCGACTCTGTATTCAGCCGCAGAATTGTTATCTCCCCGCTATTTACTCCGCTCGACACGGTGCCCTACGAAGAAGCGTTCGATGGCGACCCGCTGCTGATGGGATGGATGCAGGAGTCGGCCGATACCTTCTCTACTAATGGTTTTGTGGCAGACTCCCTCTGGAAATTGTCACCGACCTTCGGTACAATTATCAATACACAAGGTAATATTGGCTGGACCACCGGTGGTCTGAACAGTGAAACCTATGGCAAAGGCGAAAATGCCTGGGTATACAGTCCTTGCTTCGACCTCAGACAGCTCGATAAACCTATGATTGAACTCGATGTATGGAGAAATACACTCTCCTCTGTCGATGGGGCAGTACTGCAGTACCACGATGATGTCAGCAACAGCTGGAAAGTGCTCGGTCAGTTTGGCAAGGGTATCAACTGGTATCAGGATGGCTTTGTGGTCAGTTCTCCAGGAAATCAGGTGAATATTCCTATTGGTTGGTCAGGAACTTCTTTGGTTTATGATAATGCCCGCTATCGCCTCGATAATGTCGAGGCCGACCTCAGGGAAAGAACGGATGTCCGCTTCAGAATGGCCTTTACCTCCGATTCCTCCACGCAGGTAGATACCTATCAGGGGGTCGCCTTCGATAATGTAAGAATTGGTAACAGAAGCAGAAATGTCCTCGTGGAACATTTCTCCGGGGCACCCTATACTATGACGGTATTTCCTTACTTTACTATAGAATCTATTGAGGATACACTCTATAATACCTTGTTCAGCAACCTCTACGGCAGAGACGTCTCGCTGATACAGTATCATATTGAACCCGATTCCATCATCACAAGCAGTGACTTTTATGAATACAATGAGATCGATAACCGTACAAGAGATTATTATTACGGAATTTCAGGTTCCAATCAGGTAAGGGTAGATGGTCAGGATTATGTGCCGAATACCTCCGACCTGATGGATTATCCCGATTACGATTCGCTGCCCGGTCCGATGAAACTAGAATTTCTAGATATCGAAATGCTCAAAGACGCTGACTTCGAACTCGAATTCAAAGGGGCAAATGCGGTAACGGTTTCAGGTTCTCAGCTTACCGTAAACCTGGAGACTACCGTCCTCAGGGACCTCAACTCGCCGCTGTATACCCTGCATGTAGTAGTCACGGAAGATACCCTCATGAGCGCATCTAATCATGAAGTCCACGCCGTAATGAGGGCTATGCTGCCCTCTAACGCAGGGTCCTATTATGCCTCCACCCTCGTTGCAGGAGATATAGTGGACACTACACTTGTATGGGACTTTAACACGAATTTACATCAGACGCCCTACAAATTTCAAGTAGTGGCCTTCATTCAGAAATTCGATACCAAAGAAGTCTTTCAGGTAGCTACCTCAAGAAATCTCGTAATCTATAATTCAGATTATACAAATCAGGACTCTACCATCAACGTAGACAACATACAGGACGAACCCGGATACGAAATTGTAGACTTAAACCTCTACCCGAATCCAACCGAACAGGAGTTCAACGTGTCTTTCAGCAGAGAACTGTCTGAAGACCACGAATGGAAACTCATAGACGCAATAGGAAGAGTATTACAATCCGGCATAGCCCAAAAAGGTACCACTATCATGCAGGTATCCACAGAAAAGCTAAGCGCAGGAATGTACATATTTACAATTAATAACGATAAAGTTTATACACAACGAAAGGTCGTCGTAAGACGACCGTAGTAGGGGCGAATTGCATTCGCCCGCCACAATAGAACCAACAAAAATTGCCAAAAGGGCAACGAAAAACACGCAAGGGCGAATAACATTCGCCCCGCCACAATACAATTTAATAATCAATAAACATTTTTAATAAAACAACTATTTCAATTAAACCAATTTTTTAAAACACATCACTACACAAAAATGAAAAAATCAACTATTTTATCCCGCTTAAAAGCAAAACAAAACAAGCAAAGCAGCCCAATGAAATCAACTAAACTTAAACAATTTTTCCCCAATACCACACAGCTGCTGCAGTCACTATTCCTCTGCCTGACCTTAGCCGCTGCAATGCCACTCTGTGCACAGATAGGTCCAAT
>CAJQOX010000301.1 GCA_905480075.1 uncultured Aureispira sp.
AAAATGTCTTTTATGGTACCTTCCGGATACACAAAGGAAGACTTGCCCAAACCAGACAATCAGGAAATTTACTTTGAATCTAAAGAAGGCTGTATCATGGCTGCCATTCGCTTTGGTGGTTGGGCCAATGATAATAAAATAGAAATTTACATGAATAAGTTGAAAGAAGCACTCATGAAAGCTGGTCTCAAGCACAAGGATAATTTTTCTTATTTCGGGTACAATCCTCCTTATGAACTTATAAACCGTAGAAATGAGGTCGTCGTCGAGTTGACCGATTTTTAATAACCAGGTTAATTTTTATTTTTTCTTCATGATACATTATCTGACGGTGTATCTTAAATCCTGGACTTCAGTATTCAATCTGCTTATTTTCTTCCATTTTACTATTCCGTTTTACATCATTTCCTATATCTGTTTAATTAAATAATCAATAATATTTATACCATTACCTCTATTAAGAATATTGGGAATATTTTCCTGATTATTTTTATAATAAAACAATTATAATTAAACAAATTTGCTGATAATCAGTTTCATTATAATGAAGCCGGTAATAAACATAGTATGGTTGAAAAGAGACGTTCGTTTACACGATCATCCCCCTCTTTATGCTGCAATACAAGCAAAGAAACCTGTATTGTTGCTTTATTGCTTCGAGACGGGTTTAATTGAAAAGTCTGTTTACAGTGAGCGGCACTGGCGTTTTGTTACCGAAGGACTCCGGGATTTATATATCCAAATCAGAAAGGTCCAAAAGCACAATGTTCAGGTAGTGTACGGAGATTTAATATCATTGTTAAAAGACCTTTGCCTTTACTTTACTATAGATACTATTTTCTCCAGTCAGGAGACAGGTATTAAATGGACATTTGACAGGGATAAAACAATTTTGAAGTATAGCAGAGAACAGCGGATTAAATGGCATCAATATAGCACTGATGGAATTCGTAGAGCGATAAAAAACAGAATAAACTGGATATCTGATTGGTATAATTATATGTCTCAGCCTATACAGGAAATAAATATCGCATCGGCACAGTTGCTTGAACTTCCTTCTATGTTAAAGAAAAAATATGATGCTTCCGTTTTTACCAGAAAAATTGAAGATAGGCCGGTACATTTTCAAAAAGGAGGAGAGACAGAAGGATTTAAATATTTGAATACCTTCCTCAGCGGGAGGTTTCTCAAGTACATGAAACAAATTTCAAAACCTCAGTTGAGCAGAGAGAGTTGTAGTCGTCTGTCACCTTATCTTGCCTGGGGTCACCTTAGTCTCCGATATGTTTATCAACAGTCAAAAAAAGTAAATACTGAAAATCCCCGGGGCAAATATATTCGCGGCTTTTTGGACAGGCTTCGTTGGCGGAGTCATTTTATGCAAAAGTTTGAAGATGAGATAGAAATGGAATACCGACCTTTGAATAAGGGGTATATCAATTTTAAATTAGAGGACAACGAAGATTTTATACGAAGATGGAAGAAGGGACAAACAGGGATACCGCTTGTAGATGCCTGTATGAGATGTCTGATTACGACAGGCTACCTCAATTTTAGAATGAGGGCCATGTTGGTGTCTTTTTTTACACACCATCTACTTCAGGATTGGAAAATAGCAGCGGAACATTTGGGGGCACTATTTCTCGATTTTGAACCAGGAATACATTATCCACAAATTCAAATGCAGGCAGGAATAACAGGAATCAATGCTATCAGAATTTATAATCCTGTCAAACAATCTCAGGACCATGACGCAGCAGGTGTTTTTATAAAAACCTGGGTTCCCGAATTACAAAATACTTCTAAAGAGCATATTCATTGTCCTTGGGAACAAGCCCCCTTACTACAGTTATGGAGCTCCAATGATTACCCTAAGCCTATTGTAGATGTAGATAAAGCTGCCAGGATAGCCAGAGAATATTTATGGTCTTTACGAAAGGATCAAAGTATTAAAAATGAGGCAAAAAGAATTTTAAAAATACATGCAATTCCCAGAGTGAAAAGATATAAAAAAGTAAAAAAATGAATAGTCAGGATATTGATAGAATTATAGAAATGGCTTGGGAGGACAGGACTCCTTTTAGTGCAATCAAATTTCAGTTTGACTTATCAGAAAAGGAAGTGATTCGTCTGATGCGTTCTCAAATGAAATTATCAAGTTTTAAGATGTGGAGAAAACGTGTTAGTGGCAGAAAAACAAAGCATTCCAAAAAGCGAATTTTTAAAGAAGGCACATTCAAATGTAGCCGGCAAAAATCAATTTCCTTCAATAAATTATCTAAGCGATAATGATGGCAGAAAAGAACCAAATATTACGGCTTGTGTTGGGCGATCAATTGAATAGCAATCACTCTTGGTACAACATTGTTCAGGAAAATGTTTGTTATATTCTGATGGAAATTAAGGCTGAGAGCGAATATGTAAAGCATCATATACAGAAAATTACAGGCATCTTTTCTGCTATGCGTAATTTTGCCGACATGCTAAAAAGTAAAGGCCACAGGGTTTTTTATTTTAAAATTTCTGATACAAAAAACGAACACCGGTTTGAAGAGAATCTGAATTACCTCATCGACTTATTCAATTGTTCTGTTTTTGAGTATCAGGAACCTGATGAATACAGATTAGATTTATTATTGAGAAGTTATTGTCAAAAGATATCTATTGATAGTCAGGTATGTTCATCAGAACACTTTTATACCACTCGTACTGAGCTTATGGAATTTTTTAGCTCGAAGAAAAGTATCATCATGGAGACCTTTTACAGGTTCATGAGGAAAAAACATAAGGTGCTCATTGATAGCAAGGGCAAACCTGAAGGTAGTAAGTGGAACTTTGATAAGTCCAATAGAAAAAAGCTACCTAAAAAACATATTCCGCCTCTTCCTTTTGTAAAGCATCACCATGTTCAGCAAATATATGATGAAATTATAGATGCAGGAATTAATTATATTGGAAAAATAAACCCTGAAGCATTTATTTGGCCTGTCAGCAGGGAGGAATCTCTGGAAATGATGGATGATTTTATTGAAAGACTATTGCCTGATTTCGGAAGCTATCAGGATGCTATGCATCGGGACTATTGGTCTGTTTACCACAGCCGATTGTCTTTTGCTTTGAATATCAAAATGATCTCCCCTCAGGAAATTGTCAATAGGGTAGAGGAAGCTTTTTATAAAAATAAATGTGAAATTTCTCAGGCAGAAGGATTCATACGGCAGATTTTGGGATGGAGGGAGTTTATGAGAGGTATTTATTGGAAAGAAATGCCAGCTTATGAGAATAAAAATTATTTTAATGCTACCCGTAAATTACCAGAATTTTTCTGGACAGGTAATACGAAGATGCAGTGTTTGAAAAAATCGATAGATCAGTCAATGGACTTTGCCTATGCACATCATATCCAAAGACTCATGGTCATCGGGAATTTTTGTCTGATGGCAGGTATTGATCCGGATGAAGTGGATGAATGGTATTTAGGTATATATATAGATGCCTTTCAATGGGTGGAAATTACTAATACCCGGGGGATGAGTCAGTTTGCTGATGGCGGAATTGTAGCTACCAAACCCTATTGTTCCTCCGCTAATTATATAGATAAGATGAGCGACTATTGTTCTTCTTGTTATTATAACAAAAAAGAAAAAACAGGAGACAGGGCTTGTCCATATAACTCCCTTTACTGGAACTTTATACATAAACATAAGGATGAATTGGCCAATAATCAGCGTATGTCTATGATGTATAGAATCTGGGATAAATATACAGAAGATGAAAAACAACTAATCATTAATCAAGCTTCCGGCTTATTAGAGAAAATAAACGAATTATGAATAAAAAATGCCTTTATCTCTTTCAAAATAATCTGAGGTTAAATGATAACCCATCATTATACTTTGCTTACCTGAATTTCAAGGAAGTAATTCCTGTGTTGATCATACCGGAAAAGGCCAATACCTATCTCAATCAGATCGATCAGAATATGGGAAAGTGGCGCAGAAAGTTCCTTCTTGAGTCTGCACTTGAATTGCAGCATGATATGAAGGAAAGAGGAATAGATCTTATCCTTATTAACGGAAATCAAGACCGCTTGTCAAAAATCAAAAAAATCTACGAATTTTACGAAATAGATTGTGCTGTAACCTCCTATCCAAGAGGAAGCTATGAGGCGGATTTGCTGGATAATCTTTTTTCATTCGGTAATGTCTTTACTTGCGAAGATGATACTATGCTTAATTTAGAAACGCTTCCGGGGGTTCTTCCTCCACTTCCTGATGTTTTTACTCAATTCAGAAAAGAGGTAGAAAAAGACCTTAATCTCAGAGAATCCTATGGGATGCCCCAATTCAGCAGATTTGAAAATACCTTAAATTTGGGAGATTCTTTTAATTTAATTCCTGATAACCTTAACCCAAACACATCGTATCCTTTCAGTGGAGGGGAGTCACATGCATTAAATAGATTGAATTATTATTTATGGGACTCAGAGTTTATTTTAGAGTATAAAAAAACACGGAATAAATTGTACGGTAGAAACTATTCATCAAAACTTTCTGCCTATCTGGCCATTGGTAATATTTCTCCTGTTCAGGTGTATCATGCAATTAAAGATTTTGAATCTCAGGTTGATAAAAATGATAGTACTTACTGGTTGTTTATTGAGCTTCTATGGCGAGAATATTTCCTCTTTGTTTCGGAACATCATGAGAAAAAAATATATGCTAAAGGAGGTATTCAAGACAAAAAGGTGAATTATGATCATGCGCCTGAAGAATTTGAAAAATGGTGTAAAGGAGAAACAGAACATCCTTTTATTAATGCCAATATGAAAGAACTTTTAGCAACAGGATATATGAGTAACAGGGGTCGGCAAAATGCAGCAAGCTATTTAGTTCATAAAATGAAAGTCGATTGGAGGCTGGGGGCTTCTTTCTTCGAAAAACATTTAATTGACTATAATGTCGCTGTCAATTGGTGTAATTGGATGTATGTTGCAGGCGTTGGTAATGATAAAAGAAACAGGGTCTTCAATCCTGATTTACAACAAAAAAAATATGACCCCAATAATGATTATATTAATCTCTGGTCTTAATCAACTAATTGCCAAGGTACAATTTTACAGGAAACTAACTGAAATGTTTAATCGAAGGTACTATTCAAAAAATACTATAGTTTTAATTGACAATGTAAGATGATCAGAAAAATATCAAAGAATGAAATCGACAAGATGGACTTCCTGTACAGGAATAATCTGATGAACGCAATTACAGGATACAAATCTGCCAATTTGATTGCTACCAAAGACCACGAAGGACTAAGCAATCTTGCTATTTTCAGTTCTGTCACTCATTTTGGTTCCAACCCGCCTGTAATAGGTTTTGTTTTACGGCCTAATACGGTTCTTCGTAATACTTATGAGAATATTAAATCATCAGGTGAATATACAATCAATCACGTAAACAGTGACATCATTTCAGATGCCCATCATACTTCAGCTAAATATCCGCCTGAAGTTTCTGAGTTTAATTATACGAATTTATCAGAGGAATATCACCCTTGTACCAATGCCCCTTTTGTAAAAGAGGCAGTCATTAAAATAGCTATGAAATTCCATGAGGAAATTCCGGTTAAAATTAATGGAACGATTTTGATATTAGGAACGGTCCAAAAATTAATACTGCCCGATTCTATTATTGCTGAAGATGGCTTTGTAGATCTCAATACTGCAAAAACGGTTGCTATTACCGGTTTAGATGCCTATCATCAAGCACTTCAAATAAACAGACTTCCTTATGCAAGACCAAAGGATAAACCCTTTGAAATTCAAGATTAACCAAGCAGGTATAGTAGATTTTGAATGCCCTTTTTTTTGATTGTTTCATCATTTTTCTATTTTACTAAATATAAGCTGCCATATTCAGTTCCTTTTAGTAAGAAGGAGTACAAGAAGGATTAATTAAAAAAAAATCTATGGAAATAATATTTGATTTAATCTTACGAACAGAAAAGTTTGATAGTAAGACCTGGGGAGATTTTTTAAATATCAAATCCAGCCTCATTCAACCCACTCGCTATGGGTACACAGAACCACTTAAGCTCAAAATTGAAACCGACAATAATAGTGCAGAAGATATAATAGCTTTGTACGACCATTATTTAAGTATTATATTTAGAGGGAAAAAGAAATTTTGGTTCAGTGCATCTGCCAATTCTTTAGGACTTTTGATGTGTGGTGGAGGGATTGAATTAAAGGAGAAAGAGTTGTCGAAGGTGGCAGAACTCATTGACTTTATGCAACTTTTTGCCCAAAATGATCAGCTGTTGTATGGCTATTTTTGTATAAGGCCGGAATACGATGCCCTTCACAAAGTCGTCAAAGGGTCATCTTATGGATGGAAAGGGGTTTCTATGTGGGATTTTATGGATTTTCTACCGGGCTTGCATTGGTACACTATTGTGGGGAATGACTTGGCAGAGGCTATTGGTCGGGATAAATTTAAGAATTTGAAAGAAGTACAATATACGCTCGATAACGAGCAGGCTATAGCTTTTCATCTCGACAACAAGCTCAGCGATTGGGAAGATAATAGGATAAAGCTCAAACAACTGGAAGCACAAATAGGCGAACATTACTTTTGGGGCAAAGAAAAGGCTCCCGAGACCTATGCACATCCTGATTCCTACAAAGAATTTCTAAAAAGTTTTAATAGGTTTTAGCTTTGTTGTAGTTTGTAGAAACTAAAATTCTTAAAAAATAAATGGACTCATTCAATACCTTTGTAGACAAAATCACACAAAATAAAAAGCTAACTATTGATTCCGATGCTACTTGTTTGGAATTAATTAAACCATCCAATAGAACTGTAAAGTGGTTGAAAAATACATTTGAGGAAGATTACAATTACCTTTTGCAAGAGAAGGATTTTTTCTTTTTTCAATTTGCCAGTCTGACACTCGACTGGGAATATGCTGCGGCACCCTACAAATTTATAACAGGTGGTTTCACCTTTAATGGAATGATAGACGCCCTAACTTTTTACTCCGACTTCTGGAAAGGCGCTTTCTCTTTAGCCCCCGATGCAGTTGTCCCCGACCACCTCAAAAAATTTGAGCA
>CAJQOX010000302.1 GCA_905480075.1 uncultured Aureispira sp.
ATCATGCCCCAGTTTTGCAGAAGTGCTGTGGTGTCATTGATATCTACAAGCCCATTTCCGTCCGTGTCAGCATGCTTGTAATTTGTCCCTGTTAAAGGAGTGCTGTTGACAAAGTTAAGCGCAGGTTCACAGTCGTAATTATTGTCCGCATTATCCCGGAGAGGGCCCGTTTCTCCAAAGCCCAGCCCGATAGGAAGCAGGTCGAAATGGTTGACCAGCTTATTGGTGTCCGTATCGCCTGCCCATACACAGGAAACCGTAGTAATCTCCACCCAAACTGAATCCTGCCATTGTCCGTTATTGACATCAAAATGCACCCAAAAATCATCCTGAATCTGATAATTTGAGCCAGCCTGATAATTGATGGCATTTTTAATCGGGTCGATGCTTAAGGTACCGTTTGATGTACTAATAGAAGAAGTAATAGCAGATATATTCAGCATGGAGGACCAGGGGCAGTCTGAACAAATACTGAAGACAGAATCTGCTGCTACAATGCCCCTTACTGTGTCGGGCATGCAATCCGTATGCATAATAGCAAAGCCAAAATGTTGAGCACCGGGTACCGGACTACAAAAATTATCTGTTACAGTCACCATGAACTCCTGTAGCTGAGGATTCGATTTTACCCAACCAAAAGAAGCAGTAGACGGATTAACACCCGTAGTGTTGAAATATCCCCCAATGTTAGTAATGTCACTGTTAAAAAATAAAGTGTCAGTAGCGTTGGAATCTGTAGCTGTAATGTCGAAAGTCAATAAGGAGGGGTCGTCTACATAGAAAATGTTGTCCATCAATATTGCTCCCTGTACATTTGATATACTAAATTCAGGGTTGAAATTTAAATAGTTGTTTATCAAAAAATTTAACTCTCTGTTCGATGTTGAAACCAGTACGCCGTTTCTGTACTCCTGAATTTGTAAGCCCATAGAGAAGCTCCCGATAGTGATACAGTTAAATGTGATTTCACCATTGTCAGGGTCGATGGAAAAAGTGCTACCGGGCCCGAAAGGATTATTGCTGCTGTATCCTGCGGCAAACGCTTCCGGCACTCCGTTGCTTCCTAAAGCCGCTGTGATACTGAATGAAAGAGAATCTGCATCGATATCATAGGCTGTGGGGTAATATTTTTGCGTATATCCCCTGTTGCCATAAATATAGGCATCTCCTGTAATCCCTGCAGAATTGTTGCATCCGGGGTGGTTGTTCAGCGTAGCTGATGCGTAGAGGCTTGTGGATGAAGACGACAAATTAACTATAGAAGGGTTTCTGCAACAGGAACTTGAAGAAATTACCCAGTCGGAGCACGCTGAAAGCGTGATGGTGTCTTTATAAATACAATGGTACAATCCATAGCCACCGGAAGCACAGGGACTTGAGTTGTTGGGACATACGGGGGTAATGTCTGTGGTGCTAGTCAAAAGCAATGTTTTGAACAAGGAACCGGTACAAGAGGAGGAACAAGTAATTGATTGTTGTGGAGACGGAGGAAGTCCGCCACAATCCTGATACGTTTCCAATTGCACAACAAATTGATTGTTGCCTATACATTTATAGCTTATTTCCATTGAGTACAGATGGGTTGCTTCAGATTCTTTTGTTGTAAAAAGGAGGATTGCTACAACAAGAAAATAATTGAGTGTGTAAAATTTCATAGTTTATTGTATTTTGTTAGATACCGTTATACTTTATTTTTCTTCATAATACAAACATAGGATATAGTTTTAATTTAAAAAAGTACTTTATTTTTAAATAATAACATATTTTTTGATTAATTTTATTTATAATTAATTGGTTTATAGTGCTAATTGTTTAAATGTATTTGATTAAAATAATTATTTTATGGTAAACAGTAAGTTGGTTTCAGTAATAAATGTTTTACCTGCCGGACTAAGGAGGAGGTTCAGAGAATATGTAAATGCTCCTTTTTTTAATAAACATAAGCAGGTTATTGTGATGACCAACTATATTTTGGATAATATTCCTTGCAAAAAAAAAGAACTTCTTCACAGTTCCAGGGTATTCAGTCATGTTTTTCCGGGGTTGGATAAAGATGAACAGAAGCTGAATTACCTCTCCTCCAAACTTCTTGGACTTCTAAACGATTTTCTTGCCTATCAGGAATATGAAAAAAATGAATTCAGAAGGAAATACCACTCTATCAAAGCTGCACATAATCTCGACATTAATATACAGGAAAAGAGTAACATAAGGAAACACAGGCTACTTCAGAATCAATACCCTTTTCAGTCTGCTGAATTATATTATGAAAAGTACCTTTTCAGTAAAATATCTGATCAGATTCACCTGGATAAACAGCTAAGGGTTTACGATGGAAATTTACAGCTTCAAAATGATGAATTGGATAATTATTATTTTGCTGAAAAGCTAAAAATTGCCTGTGATATGATGAGTAGAAACATTGTTATTCAGGCGGATTATCATGCATCCTATGCAATACAAATTGTTACTTTTATCAATCAAATTGATTTTGACCTCAGTCAACACCCTGTTATTCACATATATTATCAGATTTATATTATGCTGAAAGAGCAAGATGATAAAGAGTACAGGTCTTTGAGAAAGCTGATTGATAAATATTATCATGTTTTTCTGCCAGAAGAATTAATTCTTATCTATGACTATGCCGAAAATTTCTGTATTAGAAAAATTAATAACGGGGAGACTTCTTATTATCTTGATTTTCTCAATATTTATAAACAGAAACTGGATAAAAAATTACTTTTTGTAAATGGTTACCTCGCAGAAGGGGATTATAAAAATATTGTAACTACTGGTGTAAGGATAAAGGATTTTCAATGGACGGAATCCTTTATCCATAAAAATAAAAACAAACTTAAACCTGAAGTTCAGCAAAATGCCTTTATGTATAATCTTGCCGTACTTTATTTTGCACGAAAACAGTACAAAGAAGCTTTGCAGTTATTAATGAAAATCAGTTTTAAGGATATTTCCTATGGGGTAGGGGCCAAGACGATACAGATGCAGACTTATTATGAACTACAGGAATTTGAGCCGCTCATCAACCTTGTCGATACTTTTAGATTATACGTCAGAAGACATAGGACACAGTCAGAATATAGAAAAAAAGCCAATCTGAATATGTTGAGAATTGTAAAAAAAGTGGCAAAACTACGTGAAAAGTCAACCTTTATTTCGCAAAATCAGTATAATAAAGAGATAATCAGTATTCGCAATTTTTATGCAAGTACTTCTCCTCTTTCAAATGCCGACTGGATAAAGGAGATTATTGATGAACTTTAATCTTAATCTATTGAATAAACTATTTTCCATATCCGTCTTTATTTATTTTGCTACCTATTTCCTTCCCTTTGCAGAAACCTGTTCCGGGCTAGAACTCGAGCTTGCTATCTGGAACGACATGCTCAATAATAAAATTCCGGATGCTGATATGGCTACAATATTTAGTATCAGATGGTTGACCAATATTATCATTCTTGTTTTTTGGACATTAAATATTCCTGAATTGAATAATTGGATATCGGTCAATACAGACAAGGAGTGGCTCGACAGCCTGTTGCTGATTATCCTTTTCTTCTTTGTAACCTACCCTTTTATCTTCGAAAGCATTGCCTGGCAGTACGGGGGATTATTATGGGCTTTATCTGCCCTCGCCACCGGCCTGTCTTTTCAGTTATTAAAGGCTCCGGTTACCGATAAGAGGCAGGTTGATCCGGGCGATCATCTGATAGAATTAAAAGAGGCAGCCAATTGATTTATGTTTAACGGCTTGCAATAATTCCCATGTTTTGAAATTCCTGTCCTTCAGGAATAAATATAGTATAATTTACATACTCTATAATTGTTTTTCCCTTTATCTTGATCTCATCCTTTTTCTTTCTGTCTGATAAAGTGATTTTTTTTCCATCTTCTGTTTTTATTGATTCTATATTGTAACGACCACTCTCTTGCAGGAATTTCAAAAGCCTGTAATTAGTCGAAGTAATTTCTACTGAGGCTTCCACTACAATTATTGACCCTTTTATTGACTTGACCTCTACATTAGGGTTGTCAATATTCAGATTTATATTGTTACTTGTTCTGCAGGTAAATGTTTGTGAGAACTTAAGAGAGGAGGTTTGAGAGAATAAATTGTTTAAAGAAAAGAAATAAATCAACATTGAAATCAGCACTGTAGTTTTCATGATAATCAGGTTTAGTATTTTAATTTGTTAATGCATACCAAACTTTCACGAATAATGCCATAGGCCAAAAATGGAATTAAAACCTGCTTTATTTGTATTCCTTATTGACGATTGATAAGAGATACCAATCGATTTGCCCTCAAATAAGCAGTTTCTCATTTTAGCTATTGTTTGAATTATTGAATCTTTTAAAATAAAATTCCTATTTTGGCACTTCCCGAATTTTTAAATAAATAAAACACTAAATGAGATTTCGTACATTAACGGATGAAGAGCTAAAACCTTTGGAAGAGGATTTTGTGAAATTTCTTGCTTCAAATCAGATTACTGCAAAAGAATGGCAGGCGCTGAAGGAGGAGAACTCTAATAAAGTTCATGAACTTATTGATTTGTTCAGTGACATTGTACTGGAGAAAGTATTCTCAACTATAGAATATTTGCAACACAGAACCAAAGATACTATCCGGGTTTTTTATTGTCAGGAGAATAAGATTACAATGACAGGTCTGCAGATTACCGACCCATCAAAAGACCTGACAAATGCAGAAGATTTGATAGTTTTGACTGACCCTTCTGCTATCAAGGGTCAGGTTAAAGTTTTTCAGATAGATAAAAAATATGCAAAGCAACGCCCGGACGAAGTTTACAAGATGATGTACAGCGATGGTTGTCAGCCTGCCTCTAAAGGTATGTATGATGTTCTTGGAAAAATGTATGCTCAGTCTTCCTGAAACCCTATATTAAAAATAAAATAAATGCAAAATTTTGATCAGTTAAAAGATTTATTGGCAAGCCCCAAACGAATAGTAATCACTTCACATGCCAATCCTGATGGCGATGCACTGGGTTCTTCTCTGGGCATGTATCATTACCTGAAAAAACAAGGACATCGCATTACCGTGATTATGCCTACAGAAATGCCTGATTTTCTTTGCTGGATGAAAGATTTTGATCAAGTGTTGGTTTATGAAAATACCAGAACTTTCTCAACAAAAATTGTTAAAGAAGCAGAAATTATCTTTGCCCTCGATTATAATTCAATCAGCAGAATTGAAAATATGAGTTCTTTGGTAGCAAACAGTACTGCCTACAAAGTGATGATTGATCATCATATGTATCCTGAAGACTTCTGCCAGTCTGTTCTATCAGATACTTCTGCCAGTTCTACCTGTCAGTTGGTTTACGAATTTATTGAATTGATGGGTGATGTCAATGAGTTGAATGTTGATATTCTCAATGCTTTGTATGTTGGTATTCTTACCGATACAGGTGGATTCCGATATGCTACCTCTGCACGTTTGTTCCGGATTGTTGCTTCTATGCTTGAATTCGGGATCGATAATAACAAACTAAGCGACTTGGTTTTTAATTCTTATACAGTGAAAAGTTTTAATCTTTTGGCACATTGTATTTCTGATTGTCTGGAAATAATAGAAGATTGCAATACAGGAATTGTTGCTGTATCTCAGGCCGATCATAAAAGGTTTAATATACAAAGAGGGGACCTTGAAGGCGTTGTTAATTTTATTTTGAAGATTCAAAAAATCCGTTGTGCAGTTCTCATTACTGAAAGAAGAGAAATTGTCAAGCTTTCCATGCGATCAAAAGGGGATTTTTCCGTTCAGAAAATCTGTTCCACCTATTTTAATGGTGGAGGGCACAAAAATGCTTCCGGAGGGGCTATAAAAAAACCTTTTAAAGAAGTCATTAAGATATTCAAAGATGTTATAAACAATGAATATAAAGATGAACTGACAAAGAAATTGATGGTGGAATTGTAAATTATTCCTGGGTTTTGCCCTGAACTTTTATTAGGCTGTTACTATCCAGGCCTCCTGTTATCTCTATGTTTATTCCGTCAGAAAGCCCTGTGTTTATATAGCTTCTTTCAAAGACCTGAGGGGCCGTTTCTTTTTCCACATACACCTCGCCATTATCCTCAAACATCAAATCCCGTTCAAGGACAGAAAGTACATTTTTTCGATTATCTAAAATGATATCGGCACTTGCACTATATCCTGCGCGGAGAAAAATATCCTTTTGTTGAATCACATTGGCAATTATTTCAAATTTTACACTTCCTGACTCCAATTTACCTTTAGGGGAAATAAAATCAAGAATAGCATCAAACCGCACTTTTTCTATTGCACCCACTGTCAGCTCAAGTTTCATCCCTTTCTTTAGTTGTCCTACGTCAGATTCGTCAATGTTGCCTTCAAATACCAAGTCTTCCATATTGGCAACTTCGGCTATTATAGTACCTTCATTAAAGTTGTTTCGTTCAATAACAGCAGAACCTACTTCAACCGTGACATCAAGCACCATACCGTCGATTGTTGAGCGGATTATATTGGCAATCTGATTCGATTTGCTAGCTACTCCTTTTTGTAAAAGCTGCATATTACTGATGGCAGCTTCCAGTTCCTGAGACAAAATGTCAACATTCGCTTTCAACTCCCTGAGGGAACTATTGGCGGATATTTTTGTGTTTTCCAAAGTATTTAATGCCAGGTCGAGCGTTCTTTTGAATTGAAGGTACTCCAGTTCCGGAACAACTCCATCTTCAAATAGTTTCCTGTATTTTTTTTCCTGAGTCCTGGCGTTCTCAAATTCAGTCTCAGCCTGTTGAAGGTCGTATTTTTTCAGATTGATATTTTCTTGCTGTGTCAGCTGTCGTTTTGCTTCAGTAAGGCGGATTTTTGAAAGCTCTACATTGGCTTTTGCGGTATTCAGTGCTGTCGGACTGGGTACAAGTCTTAATCGGGCAATTGCCTGACCCTTTTTAACTTCATCACCGCCTTTGACAAACAGTTCGTCGACGATACCGGAAACCTGAGAAGTGATAATGATTTCACGTCTGGGTTTTACCTTTCCTGTTGCTACAGATTTGAAAGTAATGTCTGTATAATAAGGTTGTGTGACAGGGTGCATCTGATTTGAATTTCCACTGTCATTATAAAAGTAGGATACCAGCCAGATCGATAATAAAATAAAGAGGCAAAGAATTACCCCTAGCAATACATTTTTCATTAATTATTCTTAATTGATAATTCAGAGACACTGAATTTTAATTTAAAAGCTCAAATATACTCTAAAAAATAAAAAAAATTCCAAATTCCCCTTTAATCTGACCTTAATGCCTCTACAGGATTAATCCTTGATGCATGAAGGGAGGGTAACAAACCTGCAATTAAGCCCGATATTATTAAAACTATAAGGGAAGTAAGGCTGATAGTAAGGTTTACTTCAGGGTTTGTAAACATTTGATTGTCTGCTGACATACCCGCTGTGATGAAATTGATACCGGAAACAAGAAGCGTCCCGAACAAAAGTCCTATATATCCGGATAAGGCTGTAATAAATACTGATTCCAACAATATCATATTAATAATTGACATTGGGGTCGCTCCCAGTGCTTTTCTTACTCCAATTTCCCTTGTACGGTCTTTAACGGTAATCAGCATCACGTTACTGACACTTACTACTCCTGCCATGAGGGTGCCAATTCCTACTATCCACATAAAAATCCTTATGCCACTGAATAGTCCTGTAAGTTTGCGAAATTCTTTCTCCAGATTAAAGCACCCTATTGCGCGGGTGTCATCGGGCGAGATGATATGCCGCATTTTGATAAAGTCAATGATTTCATTTTCCACATCGCTTACCATCGTGTTTGGATTAATTGTACAAACCAGCCATGAAATATGTTTGCCGTCTCCGAAAAGTTTTACTGAAGTACTGAGGGGGATGAATATAGATTCTTCCGCTTCCTGCAACCTTCTGGATTCTCCCTCAAACTTTATCACCCCTACTACCTGAAAGGATATTCCTTTGATATTAATATATTTACCAATCGGATTTTCATTGCCAAACATTTCTTCCTGTACGGTTTTTCCGATTACCGCAACTTTTCGGTTTTTTTGTTCGTCCCTTTTATTCAGGATTCTTCCTTTCACAGGAATAAGGGATTCCACCTTAAAAATTCCATCCCATTCACCACGGATTTCAAAATCATTGGATTTTGTACCGTATGTAACCACTACATTATGGGTCATATGACGGGGGGCCAGGATATCAAGGTAATCTGCCTTGGCTTTCAGTGTTAATATGTCATCTACCGTAAACAGTGCCCATCTGCCGGCAGGAAGTCCCTTGTATACAATACTGGTTGACTTTGGCCATAGGTATATACTGTTGGTGGAACGACCTGAAAATTCATTGAGTATCCCTTTTTCTAATCCGTTTCCCATGCCCATCATAAAAATAAGCATAAAAATTCCCCAGAATACTCCAGCAGCAGTAAGCCCTGTCCGAAGTTTGTTTTTTCGGATAGTCCCCAATATTTCCTGCCAGGTATCTTTGTTAAAAATCATGATTTTTCTTGAAAAGCAAAAGTGGTCTGTTTGTCAGATTTTTCTTATCAGCCCACAAAAGTACAAGAAATAATAGTAGCACAAAAATTTAACAGGTGATTAGGGCTTTTTTAACTATTTAATTCCATCCCGTAGCTTCGCTGACTGCCCTTTTTGCCCTCTTGGGCAAAGCCTGTCCGATCTCTTCCTAAGAGCAAGGCTAAAATTTCAATCAAGCAAGGTACATATCGATTTCATCATCACTAATTCCCTCATGATCTATACGGTTTACATTTAGTAAATGTAACATCAACTCTTTCAATTCTGTGGGTTTAATTATACTTAAACTAGATAGGGTACAAGAAACTAAAAAATTATCTCGTTCAGATAAAATTTCGGTTGCATAAGTTTCTATTGCTTGAATAACTTCCTTTCGTTTGTCACTATTTATTCTTTCGGCCGACTCTGATTTTTCCTGTTCCACCTGTCCCTGAGCGGAGGTCTTCACCTGATTGATCTTTACGGAATCTTTAAACTCATCGGCTTCTTCTTCGGTTTTGGGAAGGATGGATTTTATTTTGGACATCAGCATATCCTTAAAGCCTGCTGCATCGAAGGGCTGTGCCTCCTGTTCGTCCATTTTTCCACATGCTGCGCTTCTGCGAGGCTTTGCTTTTCGTTGGCGGGTGCCACGGCAGATTTCTGCGCTTCTTCGGCCTCATTTTCCGGACTTTCATGTTCCTGTTGCGAATCGCATTTTTTCCTGAATTCCCCCTTTCACTGCCTGAAAATCGGGATCCGACTCGGCCGTGGGCAGTGGTTTTTTGGGTGCTTCCACCGGTGCATCACCTTCTTGTTCCTGGCCGCCGCTTATTTCTTCCATATTCATTCCGCCCTGCGTATCTTCCGGCTTGGATTCTTCTGTGGGTACCACGCCAAAATAAATC
>CAJQOX010000303.1 GCA_905480075.1 uncultured Aureispira sp.
TGCACAAAGCCTTCAGCCAATCCACCACCGGGCTTGATTTGTTTTTTGAGAAAATTTTAAATTCTTTTCTCATGCAAATAACTCTGAGGGTATTTCCTGTAATACTCGTTTTTCCCAGTGGGCCAAAAAGGTGGGGCAAAATAACCTTGTATTCATTTTTGACAAAGCGGTCTGCCAATGAAAGCGTTTCCTGTCCTATGCCGGGCAATTCCTGTATAATGACGATCAGTTTTCCCTTGCCACGGGAGTAGACATCATGGCTTATTGTATTTTCCTGGTCAGCTTTAGCTGTGAATGTCCATTTTTTATATTCTGATATTTGTGGAATCATTATAATCTTTTAATATTAATTCAACCATCCTGAAATTATTTCAATAACTTTTATCAGGATAAGTAAAAGAGGAGTCCTGCTGGTCGAAAATAAAGAATCTTTGTTAAGATTTTTTATATTTATTGATTAATAAAGAAAAAAAATAAAAGGCTATACTAAATTCATAACAAAATGAAAATTAAAGATTTTAAACTGGAAAGGCTTTTTGCTGAACATGAGTTTTCTGCCAAATACTTATTGTCGAGTTCTGATTGCGACGGATTTGAGATGAGTTATGTGTTGGATAAAGCCACAGAGGAGGAACTGCAATTATGGAACAAACTGACTTTGGGCTATACCGAAAGTGAGGGGCATCACCTTTTACGGGAGGCACTGCGCCCCTTTTATGGTCAGATATCTGCAGACAATATGGTGGTGGCTTCTCCGGGGGAGCTCAATTTTGTACTGATGAATGTCCTGCTCGAAAAGGAAGACCATGTAATATCCGTATGTCCGGGGTATCAATCTTTGTTTGAGGTGGTGCGTTCTATAGGATGTGAACTGTCTTTCTGGAAACCCGAACCTGAAAACTGGAAATTTGACATCGGAAAGTTGAAATCCCTGGTCCGTAAAAACACAAAGCTTATCATCATCAATTTTCCGCATAACCCTACCGGAAGCTATCTTTCGGCTGCCGAACAAGAGGAATTAATCGCCCTGGCAAGAAAACATGACCTTTATATCTTTTCGGATGAAATGTACCATAAACTGATGGTGGGCGATACCAAAGAACTGCCCCCTTTGTGTACATTATACGAAAAGGGAATCAGCCTTTGGGGTACTTCCAAGACTTTTGGGTTGGCGGGTTTGAGGATAGGGTGGATGGTCTCGGAGGACAAGGCACTGATAGATAAGATAATTGCCTTCAAGGATTATCTGAGTATTTGCAGCAGTGCGCCAAGTGAAATTTTATCACTGATTGCTGTCAATCATATAGAAAAATTTCTGGAACCAAATCTGAACAAAATAAAGAACAACATTAAGCTATTCACCGATTTTGTCCGACCCCATCAGGATGTGCTGCATTTTATTCCACCTCAGTCGGGGTCTACCGCTTTTGTAAAATTGAACATTGATATATCCTCCTATGATTTCACTCAAAAATTAATCGAAGAATCCTCTGTAATGACCGTGCCGGCAGAAATGTTTGAGTACGAAGGCAAATACATCCGCATCGGCTTTGGCAGAGAAAATTTTAGCCAATCACTCAAGGTCTTTGATGATTTTCTGAAGAAATAAAGATTACACTTTTTTGCCGCTGACTTTCTCTCTTATAAAATAAAAAGCCAGAAAAGCCGCAAAGATCAACATCCCGATATTCCCGGCATTCGGGTCCTTGTTATAAACACTCATTGCCACAATTATGTAGGCGATAATATACAGGATGGGGAGGATGGGATAAAGTGGAACTTTGAATATGTCTTTATCTTCTCCGACTTTTTTCTTTCTCAAAATAAAGATAGTGGCTGCAGAACTTGCCATTCCTATACTGTCAAGGAACATGATATAGTTTAGAATGACATCAAATTCCCTGGCATAGAAAAGCGTGATGACAGATAGTATCGTGAATGCGGTAAGTCCTACCGTCATCACGCCTGTTTTGGGGTTGGTTTTGGCCAGGACTTTGGGTAGCGTTCCCTCATCACTCATAGCATACAAGACCCTCGGGTTGGCTATCAGCATTACATTTACATAGCCGAGAACAGAAAAGAAGAATAGCCAGGAAACTATTTTGAAACCTGCATCGCCAAATAGATGAGCGGTCATGACCGCCGCTATAGATTCGGTTGTGGCGAGTTGTTCGAAGCCTATTACCCGGTAATAAGCATAATTGGCCATCATATACATTATTAAAATAATAAGAATACCAAAAATGATGGACCGGGGCATTACTTTACTTGCATTTCGTACATCGCCCCCCATATTCATAGTTTGCTGAATGCCGCCATAGGTAAAGGTAACCGCGATCAGGCTGATACCCATTGCCTTGCCTATATCTGACCAACTGTAGGCAGCGCTACTGACAATAAGGTCGACATTGGCATCGGGGGCAACAAATAAGGCAGAAACCATTATCAGCAGCAAGCCTATCTTAAATACCATAAGAATATTCTGAGCGAGTGCACTCATCTTCAGACCAAACAGATTCAGGCCATAAAAAAGGAAGATACAGATACCGGCGATCCACATCTTGGCGGCTACCGGGTTTTGTACATCTGTCAGGGCAACATTTCCTATATATTCTGCTCCCAAAAGTGCCACTGCAGCAACCGAGGCGGCATTGGAAACGATGATGATCGAATTGATGGAAAAGGCGATAGAAGGATGGTAGCATTTGGAAAAAATCTTGTAATATCCTCCTGTGACCGGATATCTCGAACCGATCTCTGCATAGGTCAATGCGCCACACAAGGCAATTCCTCCACCTAAGACCCAGGCAAGAAAAAAGAGCATCGGCGTCAGCGATTCCTGTGCCACCACTGAGGGGGTCTTGAAAATTCCCATACCGATGACAAAGCTTACCACGATCATGGTAAGGTCAAAGAGTCTCAGTTTTTTGGAATCATTTGTGTTACGCGTGTCCGGTAAAATATTGCTTGTTGAAGACATGTACGGTTTGTTAATTCAGAGATGCTTGTAATTTATCATTGTCTGACTGAATATAAAAATAATTGGATATATGATTAATTATTTTTTATAATCCATAAGGTTGCCTGATCCTGCAATCTCTTAAAAGTTTATCGTTATTGGCAAATAAATATACTTATTTTAACAAGTAGTACTAATTGTTTTTCAAGCAACGAACTGATAGGCCAGAGCATTGTCCACAAATGCGTATTCCAATGGTTGAGTTTGGAATTGAGTAAGTTAGGCTGTAGCATATCGATGCAGTATCAAGGATATGTGAAGTAGTACCTTTTTCCTCACTAGTCCACCAATTTCCTTGTTTTAACAAAAAAGTAAAGTTACTTACAATACTTGTATCATTTTCATGGTAACACGATAAACTGCCTCCCGGTAAAGCAGAAAAACCACTACTATTAGTACCTTTGGATTTTGGTGATTCTGCCCAACCTGTTTCACTTTTTAATTTTTCTGCATTGGTTAAAAGATTACCCAGTGTATTATTTAATTCTACCCAATCTTTATGTTCGGGAATACGCATGCCATCGGGAGCCAATCCTCTTTTGTCATTAACTGCATACCAATTATAAAGTTTTCCATAGGTTTTTCCATTCGCAGGATTAAAATCGTAGTAACACCAAACAGCCTGTTTTTTATTGCAGGCATCTATCCATTTTTCCATACTTTTAGCTTGACTTATTTTTTCACCATTTCGAAATTCAGAAATGTCCAGATTTTTTTTCATCCATGTTTGAGAGCCAATGGTGATTTCATCATTGTTCTGGGCTGCTCCATAATTTAAAAAAGAAAAAAAAGAGATAATAACTAGTTGAATAATTAATTTAAGGACCTTCATAGTTGTTCTGTTTAGAATAATGATATTGCCTGGTTATTTCTATAATAAACTACCGAGTTTTTGGTAATAGCATTGGAGGTGTATGTTTTGTGCTCATATTAAAATACAAAATTTAAGCTTATTAGATAGTAATTTGTGAAAATATTCCATAATTCTGATAGGGGATGTCTTTCCGGCAGGAAGAAAAAGGGGATAAAATAGAATGTATTAATGGCTGTTTTAGTAGGGAAAACCCTAAAATAATCCCTATGAAATTCTTAAAACATCTTGAAGAGATAAATTTGTCAGCTACTTAGATAGGTAGATCGGTTAATTGAATAGCTTATTGTTATTGAAGATTTTCCAAAATTAAAAAGGAATAATGAGAAGAAAGGCTACCGTATGAAACGGTAGCCTTTTGAACATCCCCTGTTACCTGACTATCAGCTTTCCCGTAGCTAAAGTTTGGTAAGTGTCCCTGACCTGAATTATATATACTCCCGGCGAAAGTTGTCCCCGTGACAGGTGGATAAGATTATCCTGAACAGAATACTCTGCCCTTTGTTCGCGTCCTGAAATGTCTGTCAAATGAATGCTGAGGTTTTCAAATTCCCGGCCAGTGATATCTATTGTGGTTTTATCATTAAAAGGGTTGGGGTAGATTGCCATATCTATGTTTTCCTTCAATTGGTTTTGTACTTGCAACAAAACAGTGATATAATCTTCTTCGACGGTATGAAAAGTGGTGTTAGTGGCTACAGGAGTGTTTAGGTCGAAGTAAATTTCTGCCTGATTGTTGATTGTTAATCCCAGGGGATTATTGTAGGTTTGTTCTATTTCGAAGTTGAAAAAACCATGCGACAAAGGTTCATTTGTATTGCTGTCGGGCAACATAATATTGGTAAATGTAACTTCAAGAACACCCTGTTCCTTTATTGACCATTCATAAGGATGGCTGGATGCGCCCATTTTAAGGCTTTCAACATTCAGGTAGTTCGCTAAGGTGTCGATGATTACAACATTGAACGCTGTATCTGTGCCTGTGTTCTGGAAACGTATGCGGTAATCAAGCACCGTATGTTGATCGATGTAATGGAAGTTGTCATCATAACCTCTGGGTTGAGCAGACTTGTCGTTCGGGTCATAGGAACCAATATTTTGTTGGCAGTCAACGGCTATAAAAGGAGAACTGTTGTCATTGTTGAATTGAGTGATGAAGCCGGTGTTGAAACCGCCTGAGCTGTTTTTTACACAGCCTTCTATAGCTGCTGTGGCAACAGGAGAGCCAAGGATAGAAGGGAAGTTGGCATCCTGGTCAACCATAAGTCGATAAGCCTTTTCAGCAATTGCAGGGACATACACTATTGCGGAGTCGCCTGAGTTGATCACACCTGTATTGCCGGTTATCATGATAACATGATCTTCGATAATGGTATATGACTTATTGATTACTGCAGAAGGTCCTTCGTTAAAAATAGTAAATTTTACAGTGTCATTGTTACAGAGCACATCTACTCTTAAGATGGCACCACTCCATGGGTCCAGGCATATTGTATCTGGATAAATCATAGCCTCTGAGCAATGGGTTTGGCCGTTCAAAGCACTGTTGTTGACCATGACAAAAATCTGAAAACTGCCACATTGATTTACTGCAACATCTCCCACGTTAAAAACATAGACAGAGCCATTCTGACTGACAACAGGAATGCTGCTGCTCAATACGGTCAGGTCGGGGTCTATATCAACCTCAACGGTAGAGTTTGTAGCTGTGCTTGTGCCTTGGTTGCAATATGAAACCGTATAGAAGCTGCTGTTGACTTTTCTTAAAAAGGGGGCGGCAATATCTACTTGCAGGTAAGGGCAGCTGCCGGTAGCCTGCATGGCAAAATCAATCGTATCTATGTGAGTGGCATCCGGAACATAAACCTGTTGAGAATCCAGGCAAACGGTCCAATAAGGAGAAGGTAGAACAGGGTAAACTATATAGTTGCCGGAATCCAGGTGGAATGTATAATTACCCTGAGCGTCAGTAGACTCATAGTAAGTATTTTGTCCTGCTGCAACAATGATTATGTTTCTCAGGAATTGTTCAACGCTGTCTTTTTGGCAATTGTAATTCAAATCTTCAAATACATTGCCCGACAGCATTGAAGAGTTGTTCGGGTTAAGTACCATTACAGTAGAAATACAGGTTGATATATTTCCTGCTAAATCTACTACTGATAAAACAGCAATATTTAAGCCTGTATCAGTTGAATTGTAAGTGTAGGAGGCATTGCCGTTTATTAAGTAGTTGCTAATTCCACAAACATCTGTACTACCATCATTGATATCTGCACCAGAAACTATTGCCTGTCCTGAGGAGTCGAGGTAAACCTGAATGTTTTGGCAAAAAGCCACAGGAGCAGTTGTATCGTAAATCAGTACAGATGCAATGCATTGACTGCTGTTTCCTGATTCGTCAATAACAGTCAAAACTACATTCTGAAGTCCCTGATTGATGCAGGATAATGTCCAGCTGGAAAGTCCGTTTACCAACATGTAGTCTATTCCGCAATTATCGCTACTGCCTGCATCTATCATTTGAGGAGTTATGTTCGCAACACCTGAGTTGCCTAAGGATATATTCATAGGTAAAGTGTTACATGCTGCCACAGGAGAAATTGTATCATTGTTACAATGATTAAAAGAGTCTATAACAGTAACAAATGATGAACAGCTGTTGATGTTGCCGGAAGGGTCTGTTATGTGTAACAATACAGAGTTCAGGCCAGTGTCAGAAGCGTTGAGTATTAATGAATCGTTGTAATTTATCTGTGAGTAAAAAATGCCACAGTTGTCATAGGAGCCGGAATTAATGTCTGAGGGATAAAGAACAGCCTGTCCGCTCTGATTCAAATAAACAGAAAAGTTCTGACAAATGGCAACGGGTGAGGTGGTGTCAAGGACAATGACATTAGCTACACAAGATGCGTTGTTCGAAGCAGAGTCTATTACCGTCAGAGTTACGCTGTTAATACCAATGTTCAAGCAATCGAAGCTTAAGGAGTTAGAGCCATTAATCAACATAGTTTCAATGCCACAATTATCAGAACTTCCGTTGTCGATATCAGCAGGGTAGACAGTGACGGAGTTGTTATAATAATATACAGTTATGTTTTTACAGATTGCAACAGGGTTTGTCTGATCGCCAACACATTGTCCATTAATGACCAAAGGCCAGGTTACCAAAAGGCATAGTGCAATTTTAAATAGGTTTGATAAATTCATAGTTATTGATTTTATTATTTTAGAGCTTTGCCATATTGAATTCTATAGAAGTATATGGCCGATTTTTTTAAATGGTTACTTTTTCTGATTTTAAAAGTAGAGCTAATCATTAGGAAAATAAAAGACAATTATGTACATTTATTGGGAAAAAACGTGCACTTAAATAGGTATTTTATGATAAATAGTAAACTGATAAAGCTTTATTTGACACTTGATAAGCCTGAATTAAGGAAGTTGAATTTATGGCTGCGATCCCCACTCCATAATCAACACAAAGAAGTTGTCTTATTGTTTGATTATTTGGGTGAAAGGCGAAAAATAAACGCGGTTTCCACTCAGAAAAAACGTGTTTATTCAAAGGTGTATCCCAATGAGGAATATCAGGAAAATAAGTTGAATGTATTAATGTCATATTGTTTAAAAAATCTTTTAGCTTTTATTGGTTTTTTGAAAGCAGAAAGTGAAGGGTTCTACTATGAAAAATTTGTAGTTAATAGCTTGTCTAGTCGTAAGATGTTCAAAATGGCTGAAAAATCATTGGATAATTTAGGTCGGGAATTACAGGAAAATCAGCTGATGAATGCGCAAAAGGCAATGTGGGAATTTCAGAAGGAGGTGGAAAAACACCTTTTAGTCAGCACGAAAAACAGAACTGTTCAACCCGAATTGACACTGCTTTTTGAACAATTAAATATATTTTATGTGCTATCGATGTTGAAGTACGCCTGTGTAGCTGTCTCTCAAAGTAATATTAGTAAAAAAGAAAGTTTTTCTATTGAAATGCTGAATGAAGTGCTTCATTTTTCACACAATAGCAAACATCCTGTTGTTCAGTTATATTATAATAGTTATAAGTCCATTTTAGATGCAGAAGAAGCGGACTATTATGAAAAGGCATCTTGTCAGTTTTTGGATATTCATCCTAAATTGGATAAATCAGAACAACGTGATATTTTGTTGACGCTGATAAATTACAGTATTAAGAAATTGAACACAGGAATTTCAGAATTCAGGCGAAAAGCCTTTGATTGGTATAAGTGGGGATTGGTGAATGAAATTTTGATTAAGGACAATTATCTGAGTCGTTTTTCCTTTATCAATATCGCCTCATTGGGCTTGAAGTTGAAGGAGTTTGGCTGGGTAGCCTCCTTTATTGATGCTTATTCTGATTTTATTGAAGGAAAACATCGGTCCAATTATGTGCATTACACAACAGCAAAGTTGTTTTTTTATCAAAAAGAATATAAAAAAACCCAACAATTGCTTTTACAGGTAGAATACGAAGATATATTCCTTAACCTGGATGCAAAAACCATGTTGTTGGAAATTTACTATGAAGAAAAGAGCTACGATGCGTTGGAAGCACTTTTAGTGAGTTTCAGCCGTTACTTACAGAGAAAATCGGTTATCGCCTATCACAAGCAGGTATATAAAAATATTATACAAATAATCAGAAAAATGTTGGATGTAGCACCCTATGATAAAGAGGCTGTTGCTAAATTAAAATCACAGATAGAAAATACATATCCTATTGCAGAAAAAGAGTGGCTTTTGCAGCAGGTTGACAAGTTGTAGAAGATTTCTTTTTAAAAAGGAATAAATACTGAAAACTTTGGAAACTCTTTGACTTTATTTAGGATTTTCAGATAGAACAGGGAGGGTTGGCATATGCCAACCCTCCCTGTTTTTTTTATTGCTCAGAATATTACAGAGCGTTAATTCTTTTGATAGCCGCATCATCAATACGTCGATATACATAGTCATTGCCATCAGAAGCCCAGGCATTTCCTTTTAGTCGTTCGCATTTTTCGAACTTACTTTTCTGAGAGAATCTCCAACGTCTTTCGCCGACACCGTCACCGCCATCATGACCACTGCCGCCTCCATAGCCAAGGTCTACAGATGCACCGGATTCAACCGTTGTAAAGGCTACTTCTTCGCCATTGATGTCAACATCAATAATAACTCTTACATGTCCTTTGTTGACCATCATATCTCCTGCCACCAAGTCCTTGGGTGCGGAAATTTTCGTGCCATAGTTCATAATATTTTTGGCATTGGTGATTTGTACCGCATCAGATTTTTCTCTGTCCAGGTTGCCATCTTTGAGGAAGTTGACAGCTTGTATAGCGAGGCCGGAACAGTCTAAGCTGATACCGAACTTGTCCAGGAATTGATTGAGGCCTGTAGAGGATTTGTCTTTTATCAGACTTTTGGCGATACAATCCTCAAGGAATTTCTTTATGGCACCCGGGGTTGCTTTGCCATGTTCGTCGTTCCATCCCATTTTGCTGATGATCTTATTGACAGCGGGGTTTTTGGCGCGTTCGGCTTCTACTACTGCCTGACGGCTATTGTTTTGATGGTAGGGCGGGCGAACGCCGATAAATTCACCTGGGTTGACCTCTATCTGAATTTCGCCTACACTTTCGGCGAACTCAGCCAGTTTTTTTTCAGTTTCGGTTTCTGCCCCTGCCAGAGTACCATCATCTTGTTTGCCCAGTTCCGGTTTTTTGTCTCCGCAGAGGTAGGACCAAGTTGTTCCTCCGGCATCGATGCGGCCATCTTGTTTACGAATCATTCCTGCATAGCGATGTTGGAATTTCAGTATGGCCTGAATCACTTTATCATCAACCGTTCCTTCCTGACCGACATCATAGCCCCAGGTATCTTTAAGTAATTTCTGAACGATCAAAACATCATTTTTATCATTTTTACCATCTTTTCCTACGGAGTCTTTGATGACAGAACCTACAGGGCCAGTGTTTGTTGAGTCATCTGAATTATCATCAGACCCATCGTTGCTTCCGTCGTTAGTGTCATCGTTAGTCCCATCGTTAGTGTCATTCTGATCATTGGTGTCATCATTGGATGAGTCATTTGTTCCATCATTGCTGCCATTCTGATCATTCGTGTCATTGGTTCCGTCATCTGAACCGTTGTTGGTGTCATTATCTTCTTCTCTTGGATCTACAAGAGAATGGTCAGGGTCGTCGTCTTTTCTGGATAGGCCGTCTTTTATGTTCTCGCCAAGTTCGCTAAAGCTGTTTTTGACTTTTGCAAAAAAGCCCAGTTCGTCTTCTCTTTTATCCAGCTCGGTTTCTATTTTGCTGATCATTCCGGCTATTTTATCCAATTGTGCCTGTTCGTACTCATCAATATTCCCATCTTCGGCGAATAATTGATAATAGTGATCGTTTGTATCCTTGAACGAACGGACCTGTGCCCTTAGTTCTTTTAGTTTTTCCAGTTTCTTTTTGTTGCTCATAATCTTTTTTTTGAAAAATAAATCTCCTAAATATAGGAGATTATTTTTGAAAAAAAAAGTGTTTATGATTTTTGAGCATGAAGTTATCTGTTTAAAACACCCGGTAACGGCAAGTTAGTTTTATCATGTACTTACCTGTATTGCCTTTTGGGGAAAACTATGCATTATGTATGACTTCAAAAAAAAGTGATTCTCTTATTCACAAGTTTACCGGAGGTCGCTATTGATTTGGCTTCCTATTTTATGACAAACCCACTGGCTTTTTATCTATATAATTCAATCAATTCAGAATCTTTCAAGCGGTCTCTATGAGGAGGGCACAGCATTTCATTATGTAAAAACGAACAATTATTGATTCGATAATTTAAGCGATTCATATTTCTCCACAAAAGCATCCCAATTAAAATCAGGGAATAATGTGGGTATTGTTTCCCTGAACTGCTTGGTAATGGGGTGTTGAAGATTTGTAATATTTAATAATACCATCTGCCAATTGGAAAAAATACAGGCCTCTTTTGCCATGTGAACATATCCTTCTAAATCCAAATCCAAATCAAAGGTTTCCGGTTCAGGGGCATGATGCAGATAAATAGATTCACTAACAAAATTGGGCGTTATTAACATGCCACAACTAATGGTTTCGGAAGGCATATCGATAGGATGATAGTGAGCAATCAAATCATTATACTCCATATCTCTTTCGAAGTATAATCGATCTTTCCAATTTTGAACGATTTGTTCAATGGGCAAAAAATTAAGTTTGCCAGTGGCCGTTATTTGTTTAGCTTCCCATTCTATGACAAATCCATTGGCCGTAGCTTTATATAAGGCTACTAATGAAATGTCTTGAATCCTATTCCAGTAATTAAGATTTATTGGTGTGTCCATGATAGGTAAAGAATTATAGGTATTTAATTCCAAAATATTTTCATCTTCACGGTCATAGAGGTCTAAAGTTAGTAACGATATTGTCTTGTCTATGATTGATCTATCCATTAATTTAATTTTACGTTTCTTGCTTTTTGTAGTTTTGAAATAGCTAAAGGTAATTGTCGTTTCTGTAAAGCATCAAAATTATCCGAATTTAAAACACCCTCAGTAATCTGTTCATATCTATTAAGAGAAGAAACTTGTTTTGCTACACTTTGAATATGTACAAGATCTCTTAAAAAGATATCAGTATTTTTTGCAATTTTTTCTGCACTGTCGTTAAGTAAACTAACATTTTCTTTAGCTGTATTCCCACCAACCTCATATTTACTTAAATTGTTATCAACAGGATTGTCAACTTTTTTATTTTTGACTAATTGCTTACTGACCTCATAACCTCCTTCTTTGGGTATTAATAAATCAGCACTCAATATCATTTGTTCTGGAACAGAATATTTTTCATATCTTTTAATAGTTCTAATTTGCTCCCAATTTTCAGAAGGTATTCCAGCCAAAAGTCGATCAATATCGGTACCGAACGCGCAAGGGCGTCTTCGATAAAGGCCGCTACTTGTCCCAACGAACCTGCAGCTATAGCATTCACCGAATTCACAAAGGCCGATACCAGTTCCATAATTTTCGAGCCCTGTTCAATAAAGAAC
>CAJQOX010000304.1 GCA_905480075.1 uncultured Aureispira sp.
ACTCATTGTTTTTATGATCTCCGCATTCGGGTTTGGTGCCCAGCCGGGATATTCACCACTCAGATTTACGGTGGCACCTATCATCTCAAAGCAGTTGACGATCGCATTCGCTTCGTCATATTTCTCGCTGTCCACAGAACCCCTTGTCAGACAAAGGACTTTATATGCACCCTCTTTCAACAGTACTCTCGCAAGATTATTCGAGGTCTGTACCAGTTCGGGTACCTCCGGACTCATGCGGTAGATGCCATTCGGACAGGCGTAAACGGCCGCTATAAATTGTTTTTGAAAACCGGCGGAACATACTTTTTCGGGAACAGCACATTCTTCCACGGAAAGCAACATATCAGGGTCGGTACTGCCGTATTCTTTTCTAAGGATCACCTGCCATTCCTTTATGAAATGTGAGAAGCTTTTTGTTTGGCCCAAAGCTATTGTCGCAAAGGATTCCCGCGGTATAGCATTGCGCAAAGAACCGCCGTCCACTGAAGACAGTCTAAGGTCAAATTTCTTTGTTGCATCATACAAGATTCTGTTCATCAGCTTGTTGGCATTCGCCAGTCCCAGATGAATTTCCATCCCCGAATGTCCGCCCTTCAATCCGGTCAGCGATAATTTAAGACCTCTGTATCCCTCCGGGCAGGTTTCCTCCTGATAACTTCCGGTAGCAGTAACATCCACTCCGCCGGCACAGCCTATCGTCAGTTCATCATCGTCTTCCGTATCCAGATTCAGCAATATTTTTCCGTCCAGCAAACCGCCCACCAATCCCAGTGCACCGGTCATGCCGGTCTCCTCATCTATGGTAAAAAGTGCCTCAATAGCAGGGTGGGGGATATCGGTCGATTCCAGCAGGGCCATAATTGTAGCCACGCCTATGCCGTTGTCAGCGCCTAAAGTGGTGCCGTCAGCACGTACCCAATCCTCTTCTATCAGCATTTTTATGCCTTCGGTGTCAAAGTCAAAGTCGGTGTCCGCATTTTTTTGATGTACCATGTCCAGGTGACTTTGCATAACAATTGTCGTCCGGTCTTCCATACCCTTCGTTGCCGGCTTTTTGATGATGACATTGCCTACTGCATCTACCTGTGTGGGGAACCCCAGTTTTTCACCAAAACTTTTGGCGAATTCAATGACGCGTTCTTCTTTCTTTGATGCCCTCGGTACGGCGTTCAGGTTGGCAAAATTTTTCCATAATGCCTGTGGTGCCAGATCTTTTACTTCCATTTTATCTTGTTTTATCAGGACAGTATCCTGCTGTTTTTATATGATCAATAATCCTGTTTTTCTTAACTGTGGCCAAATATACGAATTTTTATTTGCTCAGATACTTGTCTTTCTTTTGTTGTAAATAATTTTTTTATTTTTGAATGATGGATTAGATTTTGGAATTTTTGGATGCTTGGGATGAAACGGTGAAGTTTTAGCGTTTCTGTTGGTTTATAGTATCTTTTTTTAATCCTGAACAATAGTGGTTTTATTTTCAAAATAAATATTACTTTTTATTTATAGTTCACGCTTTATATTCTGAGAAAAGATAAAAATAAAAAATCCAATTATGACTGGAAAAGAACATATTAATTCACTGAAAAAAAATGTCTTGTTGAAGATGTCCTCAAACGGGTGGGAAGCTATTGAAATATCTGCTGAAATAAGTTTCAGCAATAACCGATTAATAAAAAGGGATACTGTTTATTATCAAAAAGATGGCAAAACAAAAGAAAAAAATTTTGGTTTAAATTTTACAGAATATGAAGCCTTGCTTGCTACTTCTGAAGGAAAAAAAATTAACCATATCTATATCAGGGCTGATTCAGGTACTGTGAAAATATATGCCAATGTGGCTGTTGAGGAGTTTGGTCTGCCGATTATTCCTTTTCTCTCAGACCCTCAACAAACGCTGTACAATTGTCTTGCTCCTCATTTAACTGATGATGCTTTGTATGCAAATGAATTTTATGCTGACCCTCAGGATGGCCTTGACTACTTTTTTACTTTTTTTCTTTACACAAAAGGTCAAGCGATCAAAAGTGGAAAGAAATATATCATGTCTCATGAATCTAAAATCCCTTTTAAACTTGCTTTGATCAAATTATCTGAAAGTTTCACCATAGGGAAAAAAACTAAGGTTTTTATTCGCAAAGATATGCCGCTTGAAATTATAGAATGTGATGTCCCTGATTTGCTCGAAGATATTAAATGCTATCACGTTAAAGACGATGTTGTTGACTATGACGTCTTATTCCGTAAAGGTGGTTCTGATTTTATAGATATTGATATTGACGGGGTCATAAAACGGGGTGGAAAAAGTATCGATACTCGTTTCAGCCCTAAGAGTGACTTCAGATTCCTTTACCTTGCTGTTGGCGAATCAATAAAAAAGTTGAGGGTGCATATTTCGAAGGGCAAAGCTGTTTTTTATGCCGACCACGCCTACCCTGAATATGGTATTCTCCGAAATATGCAAATCCTTAAGCTCGACTCTGATGATTTAACATCTATTTGTAAATTCATAGAGTCGGGGAGCGATGAAAAATTGAAAGTGGCCCTGAATGCAATCGCTTCCAATGATGCTACAAGGGAAAGACTCAATGCCCGTTATTTGAATTATGTGAAAGCGTTCTTGGGAAATAAATCTGCCTCACTACAAGATATGACTGCAGATATGTTTTCAAAAAAAATAAAAAATCTGTTTTTGGGCAGGCGACCCAAAATCGGACATGATTTTATAGATTTTAGTTATTGCAACAAGACAGAATCCAAATATATTATTGATTTTATTGGTGCAATGACGCGCAACTTCATAAATATTGATGATTTTATCAAAGAACACAAACAATTTTATACTGATAATGATACTAAAAAACAAGCGTCATTTAATTATAAAAAATGGTTCGGAAAGTTAAAAGAGGGTATAGAAAATGAAGCTGATTTATATCCTGAGGGTTGGTTTAGTCAGATATATCTGAAGTTGTTAAATTGTAAAGTTGTCAGAATCCTGACAGATAAATCTGAGTTTTTTGAAAATGATGAAGTCGCTTTTATTAAGGAGTATATGTTTTTCTTAAACTCCTCTGCAAATGGTTCTGAATTTTTATTTGATGTTTATAATACCTTGATATTTCATGATTTAACTGAAATTTATTGGATGTTTAAGTCCGTCCCGGATATTTCCTGGTTTCAATCTCCTTGTTTTTATCCAAAGTCTCCTTATGGGAAAAGCAGAAAAGCCAGAATGAGAATTGATAATGGAAAATGGGAAAATGTGAGTCTTTAATTACTGCAATATATTTTCTTGTATTTTTAATCGAAAGTCTTTTAGTGGCTTTCATCTTTGTATCGAATAACAAATCATTTGATAATGGAAAATCTTAACGAAATTTTAAGTCTTGACTCAAAAGCAAAAACCAGAATGGTCAAAAAAGGAGAAATTCTTCAGACTGAAGGCAGTTACAGTTCTTTGGCTTTTTATGTAAAAAAAGGCCTGTTAAGGAGTTATACTATTGATGAAAAAGGGAAGGAACATATTTTTATGTTCGCCTCTGAGGGATGGTTGATGGCAGATATAGAATCTCAGGAATTTGACCAGCCTGCAGAGTTGTTTATTGATTGTCTTGAGGACTCTGAACTCGTGGTTTTTGACAGGAGTTGTTTTAAAATTGCTACCCTTACTGAAAGTCAACTCAAAAAAAATGCACATCTTCTTGCCAGGAGAACAGCTGTGTTGCAAAGAAGGGTAATTATGTTGATGAGTGCCTCTGCCAGAAAAAGATATAATAGATTCCTTGAAACCTATCCGGAACTTCCTGACAGAGTCCCACAGCGCATGATCGCTTCTTATTTGGGTGTTACCCCACAGGCTTTAAGTACCATCAGAGGTAAAATAGCCCGACAAAAATAGTACAGATCTCATTTGTTAATCTAGGTGAATGCTTTGTTGTTTTATTGTACTGATATTTGTGTAATTACTTTTACAAAAATCATACTCAATAACTATGGTCAGGGCTCAATTTTTTTTCAGAATCCTCCTCGGATTCATGTTGCTTATTTTTGGACTAAACAGATTCCTCAACTTTCTACCTATGCCTCCTCTCTCGGAGGCTGCTTCAGAATTAATGACTGCTTTGGTTAATAGTGTTTACATAATGACCACGGTGGCAATTGTTCAAATAACTTGTGGTTTACTTCTACTGTTTAATAAATTCCAGCCCCTGGCACTTATACTTATTTTCCCGGTACTGCTTAATGCATTTTTGTTCCATCTTTTTTTGGATTTTTCCGGAATAGGTGGTGCCGCGGTGGCCATATCAATGAATGTGTTTTTGTTCTTTTCAAATCGGGATAAATACAATAATTTATTTCAGGCCTAATTTATTTTTTATACTATAAAATGCAAAAATTAAAATGTCAAACTATTTTTACGCTTTATTTTTTCTGGCTTTCACCTTTGTGGCTACTGCTCATGATTTATCAATTAATGCCAAACAGTCTACTATCAAATGGACAGGTAAAAAGGTCCTTGGACAACATGAGGGTTTAATGAAATTAAAGTCCGGATCTCTGAAATTGGAAAATAATAAAATTGTTTCGGCAAATTTTACAATAGATATGAATTCCCTTACTTGCACGGATCTTGAAGATGCATCTTACAATAAAAAATTGGTCGGACATTTAAATTCTGATGATTTTTTTGGGGTCTCAAAGTTCCCTGAAGCTTCTTTAAAAATTTCTGATGCTTCAGAATTTGTAAAAAATAAAGCTTCTGTTAATGGAAAGCTTACCATAAAGGGAAAATCTCATCCGATAACTTTTGAGGTTGAAAAAAATAAAAACAGTTTCAGCTGTAAAATGGATGTTGATCGTTCAAAATTTGATGTGCGTTATGGCTCAACTTCATTTTTTGATAGCCTCGGAGATAAAGCGATCTACGATATTTTCATCCTTGATATTAATTTAATAACTAATTAAAATTTAGAAAATGGACAAATTAGAAAAAGGTAAAACCTACGCATGGTGTTCCTGTGGTAAATCTGATAAGCAACCTTGGTGCAATGGCGCACACATCGGAACGGAATTTACTCCTACAGTATTTAAGGCCGACAATGATGAAACTACTCAGCTTTGCAGATGTAAAAAGACAAAAAATCCGCCTTATTGTGATGGCTCGCATGCAGAAAAATAATCGATGACGATTTATTTAATTAACAAAGGATTAAATACTATCGGTTTTTCAAAATTACCGTTCTGATCAACTTGTTTTCCTGGGGTGGGATTCTTTCTTTACAGATTGATTTTTCCTGCTTAAAAAGTGAGTCAGATTGGTAGTTTTTTTTATTTCCCGAAAGGAATTATTTTTTAGTTCTTTTTGATAGTAGTTCATTTGTACTCTTGGAAATCAGATAATTTATTATTCCCGAATTTCTATATTTTATTAATTTTTACCGTTTTGTGATAATTAATTGAATTGTTTTGTAAACCCGGGACAAGCTTTTGGAGTTATTTATAATAACAGTCGATAGTAGCAAAAACTTTCAAAGCCAATAATGCAAATGATTAACTTTTCATTACTCAGACCTTGAAAATTATACATGTTTTTTTATTGCTTTTATTTGTCTGATTATTGTCGTGCAGGTAATTTAGTTTAGTAATTTCAAATCGCTGTTGATACAGATAAAAATGTGTTCAGAGTGTAAATAATAATCTTTTTTTAATCATCAGTTATCAAATATATTTATTATGTCTTTACAAAATTTAAAAATGATGTCAGTCCTTGTACTGATAGCTTTTTGCAGCTTCCAAGCAGAGGCTCAGGTGCAAAAAACTTTAATCCAGGAAACAAATAAAAATATTAATTGTGAAAAGAAATGGAAAATCGAATGGGGAGTCATTGGGAGTGCAGGAGTCTCTAATGTGCTAAAACCCAATGAACCAAGAATTGAGTCAATGTACGGATCAGAAACAGCGCCCACATCCTACTCCATCTTGTACGCACCAAGACCTGAAGCTGAATTAGGTTTCTTTGGAGAGATTAGCAAAGTGAATAGTATCTTCTCTTTTCAGTCCAGAATTACTTATACCATGAGAGCTATTCCTCAGCCCGTTTTTTCTGGTTCTTCAACTGTTCCTGCTCAGGAGTACAAATCAACTTACCTTAATGGTCTGACAATGGGCGGAACTTTCTTTATTAATCCTGTCAGCAAATTCAAAATAGGTCTGGGTTTGGAAGCAACAGGCTTTCTGATCACTAAAGAGATTGCTGATTCCGAACATGGTGAATACACTGAATCGTTCAAATCTGTAATGGGATTGAGAATGGTATTGGGCTATCAGATCAGTCCGAGAATGGACATGAATGTCTATGGTTCGATTTCAAACAGCCACAAGGAAAATTCCATGAACTATGAACCAGATAATGTTTCTGCAGGAATAATGATGCTTTATCGTATCTCCGGGAAGGAAATTCATGTAAAAAGAACGTTTAAAGAGAAAAAAGAGGTCTACAAATTAGTTTATTAGCAAAATCAAGTACACTGCCGGCTTCACTTATTGCCGGTAGTGTTTTTAGTTTTTTGAATTGAATGAAGTAGATTGCTATATTTTTCAGGTGAAAGGTCTTTTAATTACCGTCAATTTTGGTTGTTCAGTTTTTTTTTCAATATAAGAACCCTTTTATTTAACTGAATAAAGGACTTTATGATTTTTGTTTGCTTCTTTTTTTATAAAATTAAGAGGCCGTTTTCTTGCAATTTTACCCAGATATCCGATTGTTTTATTTGCTCAAATACTACTTTTTCTTTTTCAGAAAATAATTCTCCAATAGTACTAAGATGAATTGGTGGATGGGATTCTATGATTTTCCGGATAAAACGAAAAATGATTCGTGCTTCTTCCGCTTGACAATCCAGGCTCCATTGTTCTTTTTTATTGTAAAATTTCAGACTTTCAAAAACAGAATTTTTATTTTCTGAAACTATTTCTCCTCCTATCCACAAGCAGACTGATTTTCTTCCGCTGATTTTGACTCCTTCTTTTAGAACTTTTTGTATATAGTTTTTGGGGACAGCTGTGGCAGGTGATTCAAAATCGAACCACTGAGATAATTCCAGCTCAAAACCGGCGCCATGCATATAGTTGAAAAGGGAGGTTTTAAGCCCCTCCGAAAATTTCTCGTGATCCGCACCTTCCGGGTCTTCATGATAGAGGTCATTGTCCGCGAAACCCATAAATTCGGGCCCTACAGCTGCTACCTTATAATCCTGCGGTGCTAAACCCACCGGGCTATGTGCAGTCATCGCGAACTGATGCCAGAATCCGGATTGTAAAACCCCCTGTTCAAAGAGCTGCCGCACCATTTCCAGTGAATCTATTGTCTCTTCAGCAGTCTCGGTCGGAAAACCATACATCAGATAGGCATGTACCATGATGCCGGCATCGGTAAAGTGCTGACAAACTTTCGCTACCTGTGCTACGGTCACTCCTTTTTTCATCAGTTTCA
>CAJQOX010000305.1 GCA_905480075.1 uncultured Aureispira sp.
TGTTACCTCTAATGAACCCTGGGGAGACTTGTGGTATTCTAAGCAGAATTATGCTTATGAATTATCTAAGAACAATACGGTATACTTTATTAACCCTCCTACAAAATGGCGCCCCGGAAATCTGATTTCTAATCCTGTAACGGAAGGGTCCTATAACGAGAACCTTCATTATATCAATTATGAAAATTTCCTTCCCTTAAGAAGTAACTTCCTCAATAAACTCAACAATAAGCTAGTTTCAAATCACTTACGGAAATATTTTGAAAAAAAAGGGATAAAAGATACTGTTCTATGGGCTTTTGATCCTCTGAGGTTGTACAATCATCATTTACTGGGCTGTAAACTGGGAATTTATCATTGTGTGGATTTTTACTATTTTCAATATCTGGGAGAGTATGAACTCTGCAAAAATTCAGACCTTCTTTTTGCAACATCACAGCGATTCCTGGATGATTATAAAGATTATGATGCCCCTAAATATGTTGTTCCTCATGGCATTTCATCCGAAGAGTTCATTACCCTGCCTGAAGAGCTTAACAATATGGATATTGACATTGAAGACTATGCAATATATACCGGAGTAATAGACCACAGAATGGATTTTTCCTTATTGGAAAGAGCCGTTCAGCAATTCCCTGATTTGCCATTTCTCTTTGTAGGACCTGTCAGATTGTATCACAGACCTATTAAGGAACAAGACCTTGGTGCGGCAAAAAGAATTTTTGAAGAAAAGAAATACAAAAATGTTCATGCTATTGGTGCCAGGCATTTCAAAACGCTGAAAAACTATATCAAAAATGCAAAATTCTGTATTTCATTTATGGATATGGAATACCACGCAAATACCGTTCATCATCATAAAACGCTGGTTTATCTGACGCAGGGCAAACCTATATTCGGCCCCGTATTCAGTGAATACAAAGATATGGGGGAGATTTTATATATGGACAATGACGGCGATAAACTTTTGTTATTAATAAAAAAATTCCTTGAAGAGGGGGAAGATGCCTCGCTTGAAGAGTTGAGAATTGAACATGCCAGGCATTACACGTTTGAAAATGTTTTGTCTGAAGCAAGTAAGCTGGTTGAAAAACATAGTTGATCTCAAAATTTCTGAAATGAAAAATATGTTTGTCTCCATAATAATCCCGGCCTACAATGCTGCCCGCTACATAGAGGAGACGATTCTTTCTGTTCTCAATCAGACTCACAGAAATCTGGAACTGATAATAGTAGATGACGGATCCTCCGATAATCAATCAGAAATTATTGAACGATTAGTAAAAACAGACGGCAGAATACAATATATAAAACAAAAAAACGCAGGCGTATCAAGTGCTCGGAATCATGGATACAGCCTTTCAAAGGGAGAATACCTTGCTTTTCTGGATGCGGATGATGTATGGTTGCCGAATAACCTGGAAGAAAAACTAAAGAAATTTCAAGGCGATGCTGAACTGGGTCTCGTACATTCTGATCTGGAGATAATTGATGGAGACTCACAATTGACCGGCGAGACCAAAAGTGGGAAGGAAGGCTATATTCTGGATGATTTGCTTTCATGGAACGGTACCTGCATTCCTACACCAAGCAGTATCCTTGTCAAAAGAGAAGTAATTGAAAAAGTGGGTGGCTTTGATCTGAAATTATCGAATGCTGCCGATCAGGAATTTTTCTTCAGGGTGGCAAATCATTATAAGATCGGCCGGGTAGAAAAAATAACCTGGAGATACAGGGTACATTCAGACAATATGCACAGCAATATTGCAGTTATGGAAAGAGATGCCTTATTGTCTTATAAAAGGGCTGAGGAACACAACTTGTTTAAGTCCAGAAAATTTCGCAACTTGTGCTTTTCGAATATGTATATGATAATGGGGGCCTCCTGGTGGGGGGACGGAAAAAGTAAAATCAGAGGCTTGAAATTTTTACTAAAAGCTATTTTAATACGTCCCGCTTCTATATTTACAATTTTCAAAAAAATTTTATTCTAAAAAATCAGCTGCATTCAAACCTGTCAAATAAACGTTAATGGAGTACATCAATATAAAAAGGCTGCAGGAAGAAAAATCAGAAATCAAGGAATCATGGAACTCAAAAAAGCCCTTCCGTTACCTTTTTCTTGATAATTTCCTCCATGAAGATAAGGCGGATGAATTGCTAAACAGCTATCCGGACCCATGGAAAGGCGTATGGGACAATACCACCTACATCAATCAGAAGAACAAATATCAGAAGACTAAATTTGAAGAGGGGGATTGCTTCGATAAGGTTTTCAAAGAACTTAACAGCCCTGAATTCCTTAAGCTGATGGCTGAAATTACTGGTATTGATGATTTGATTCCCGATGCCGATTTATTTGGAGGGGGGCTTCATCAATCTGTTTCCGGTGCTTTTCTGGATGTTCATATTGATTATAATTTTCATCCCAAAACAAAAGACCACAGAAGGCTGAATATTTTGGTTTATATGAATAAAGACTGGAAGAAAGAATATGAAGGTCATCTGGAATTATGGGATATGACGGATGACAAAAAAGACAAAATGGAGAGCATTGCTCCTTTGTTTAACAGAATGGCCATGTTTGAAACCAATCAGATATCCTATCACGGGCATCCACACCCTCTGAAGACCCCTGAGGGTGTCAACCGAAAATCCATGGCTGCCTATTACTATACTAAAACACGTCCCGAACATGAAGTTGCCGGTGAACATAATACCGTATATGTTAATACAACTGGTGCGAGTGGGAAAGTCAAGAACTTATTCTCGGGTGTTAAAGCATTTTTTGAACGGCTAAAAATATAAGATGCAGCAAAAAACCGAAAAGGCAGTAATTGTTTTTTCCATTCAGAGCCTTATGGACCCTTTGTTCCAAGGGCTTATGTACCAATACATGCGGGTGTATAATGAAAAGCATTCGGGGGTCACTTTCCATGTCTTCACCGAGGAACATCCAGAATATATGTTGAAAGACTCAGAAGTTGATGATAAAAGGAGGAAATTGAAAAAATTAGGAATTATCTGGCATCCACTCAAATATAGAAAAGGCCGTTTTTTAATTTTTAAAAAGATATTAAGCATTTTCTTACTCTTTCTTCAGATCAGAAGAACCAAAAAGAAATATAAGGCAGACCGTATCATCGGATTTCTGATCATGGCAAGCGCTTATTGCTATCTCATTTCTAAAATTTTAAGACTTAAATTATTTTCCTTCTGCTATGAACCTCACAGCTTGTACATGAAGGAATTCGGTGTATGGTCTGAAAGGTCTTTGAAGTACAGAATTCTCAGAAAGATGGAAACCCTGACAGCACATGCTGCCTTACATCTTACCGCACCCACTATTCATACAGTAAAAATGCTGGAGGATATGAAGGTCAATGGCAAAATATCAAGGGTTCCTATCAGTGTGGATACAGAAAAATTTGTATACTCAGAAACCGAAAGAAAAAGAATCCGAAAAGAATTTGATATTCCTCCCGAAAGGTATCTGATGCTCTATCTTGGCAAATTCGGCGGAATTTATTATAATGAAAAAGAAGTAGCTGAATTTTCGAAAAGACTCTATGATTTTGACAACAGAATTTTCTTTTTTACCATTTCTCCCAATTCTTCTGAAGGGCTCAGAACAGCCTATTCAGAGGCTGGCTTGGCAGCATCTGATTTTAAGGTTTTGGACAAAATCCCTTATGATGAAATTGAAGGCTATATTTCTGCCTGCGATATGGGAATGATTGCAATACCGCCGCTCGATTCTCAGAAATACAGAACTCCTGTCAAGATTGGGAACTACCTTTCCTGTGGTATTCCTTTTTTGCTGAACAAGGGAATCGCAGATGATGATATCATGGCGGAAGAAGAAAATGTGGGGGTTGTTTTTGAAGACATTTCTCAGAAAAATATTGAGAAACAAAATCAAAAAATAAAGTTATTCATTAATGAAGACAGGGAGAAATTAAGGAAAAGATGCAGGGATGCTGCAATTAAACACAGGGGCATTCACAATTCTGTAGATGTGTTGCACAGTATGATAAATGACGAATATTAACAAATAAGAAATGGCATCAATATTAGTAACAGGCGGAACAGGATTTATTGGTTCTCATGTAGTGGAATTATTATTACAGGAAGGACATCAGGTAATGGTGCTGACATCAAGTTCCAGTATTCACCCCAACATCCAACATCTACGATCAAGAATCAGATTGGTGCATGGAAATTTTGGCAACCGGGAATTACTTATTCAGATCTTGAATGGGGTGGATTATATTTTTCATGCCGCCTGGACCTCTGTACCAAAGACTTCTTCAGAAAACCCTACCTATGATGCACAGACCAATATTATCGGGTCTATTCAACTCCTGGAAGCTGCGGTGGTCAGTAATATTAAAAAAGTTATTTTCATTTCTACTGGCGGCGCAATTTATGGCATTCCCAAATATAATCCTATAGATGAAAAACACCCTGTAAAACCTATCTCTGCCTACGGTATTTCCAAAATGGCCTTTGAACGCTATTTGCATTTCTTCATGAAAAACAAGGGACTGGAATATACTATTTTCAGAATTTCCAATGCTTACGGAAAAAGACAAAACCTTAGCAATCAGCAAGGCGTTATAGGTATATGGCTTCAAAAAATAGTAAAGGGAGAACAGCTGGAAATATGGGGAGACGGAGAAATTATCAGAGATTATGTCTATGTCACTGATATAGCAAAGGCTGTAGCCGGCATATTGAAATACAGAGGAAAAAGAAGGGTTTTCAATCTTGGGTCCGGCGAGGGGTATTCATTGAACGAGATACTTTCCATTTGTAAAAAAGTAAGCGGGAAAGAACCGATAGTCAATTATAAAGAAGGCAGAAGTTTCGATGTTCCGGTAAACATACTATCAATAGATAAAGTAAAAAAAGAATTGGATTGGGAACCTGTAACTCCTATTTCAGAAGGCATCAAAAAAACCTGGGAGTGGATATTAAATAAAGCAAATGAGACTTAAGAGTTGATCAACTCATCAAAAAGCCGAACAAAATTATCTTTATGTGCCTCTACTGAATACGCTTCAACAACCCTTTCTCTACCCTTCTCCCCCATTTCAATACGCAACATTTCATCTTCAACAAGTAGGGATATCTTATCTACCCATTCCTGTTCTGTACGCACTAAAAAGCCATTCACCCCATCCTCTACAACCTCAGAGTTAACCCCTACATCCGATAATACAGCCACCTGTCGCAGTGACATATACAATAATCCCTTAAGGGCACATTTCCCCTTTGTCCATTCATCTTCAGGCAAAGGCATAATTCCGATATCTATTTCAGAAAGTGCAGCAACTTCATTTTCTGATGACCATTTGACGCCTTTCAGATTCAGTGCTTCATTATAATAATTCTCATCACCGATTAATTTGAAGCAGACCTTATCTCCATATTTTTTTTTAATCTTTATTAAAGCAGGTAATGCAAGCTCAAAATAAGGTACTGTAGAAAAACTGCCACTCCACCCAATGCATATTGTGCCCTTGGAAGGCTGAGAAATCCGGGAATAATTATCAGAGTCAACCACGGTGGGCAGCAATACAGTATTCTTATTATACTGCAGGGCATAATCTCTAAGAAAAGAATTTCCGGTAAAAACAAGGTCAGACATTTCTATTAATTTTGCCGTTTTGCCGGCATCTTTCAGAAAGGCGAGGGATTTATTACCTTCAGAAACATTCTGAAGCCAAACAGAGTCATCAAAATCGAAGATCATTTTGGTTTTGCGTGCAAAAAGCCGCTCAAAGAAAACGGTGCCCAACATAAAAGCCTCTCTTTGAACAAAAATTACATCAAATTTAGGGGCAGAGAATGATTTGTAGAGCAACTTAAAAACAGATCGTATAAGTATAAAAACTTTGGAAAAATAAAACCCGGAAGCATAGAATTTTTTGTCATCCTTTTCATTGATCAGAAAAAAATAATCTATCACAAATCCATTCTGTTCCAGAAAAGGCTGAAACTGTTCAAAGCGGTATCGCTGAGAAGGAGAACGGTCGGGACGATGCAGCCCCATAAATAATATTTTTTTCATAAAAAAGACAGAAAAAAAGGTGTTGCTACCCCATACAAGCCTCAACAAAATTAACAAATAAGGGGTGCGGGTTTTCTACAGTACTTTTATATTCGGGATGAAACTGCACTCCTACAAACCATTTATGGTCGGGAATTTCTACAACTTCCACCAGATTTGATTCAGGATTTATTCCTGTGGTGGAAAGCCCCCCCTCATTAAATGCATCAAGGTAAGCATTATTGAACTCGTAGCGATGTCTGTGTCGCTCGAGAATATCTTTTTTGCCATAAATAGCGGCTATTCCTGTACCTGAAGTTAACTGACAGGGGTAGGCACCCAGCCTCATAGTACCTCCTTTTTGATTGATACCTTTTTGTTCTTCCATCAGGTCAATAACCGGATTTTTGGTCTTTTCATCCATTTCCCTTGAAGCAGCATCTTTCAATCCGAGCACATTTCTTGCATATTCCACCACCGCGCATTGCATCCCGAGGCAGATACCAAAGAAAGGCAGGTTATTTTCTCGGGCATATTCAATAGCATGGATTTTTCCTTCAATCCCCCGTTCACCAAAACCGGGTGCTACAAGAATGCCATCCAGTTGTTTTAAAGTTTTTTCTACATTCTTTTTTGTTATCTGTTCTGAAGCTACCGAAATGATATGGACTTTACATTCATTCGCTACTCCGGCATGAACAAAAGCCTCAAGAATAGACTTATATGCATCCTGCAACTCTATATACTTGCCTACAAGCCCTATTTTTACCTCATTGACAGGATTTTTCATATACCCCAGAAAAGATTTCCACTTTTTGAGATCCGGTTCCATTCTGTCGGCAAGTCTGAGCATGGAAATAACGGTAAGGTCCAGTTTTTCCTTGAGCATCAGAATCGGTACATCGTAAATACTTGCTGCATCCCGTGCTTCAATAACAGCCGAAGGGGCAAGGTTGCAGAATAGCGATAATTTTCTTCGTATTGCTTGTGTCAAAGGGTGTTCGGTGCGGCAGACCAGAATATCAGGCTGAATACCGGCACTGAGGAGTTCTTTGACTGAATGTTGTGTAGGTTTTGTCTTGAGTTCCCCGGCTGCACTCAGAAAGGGCACCAAAGTAAGGTGAATAGTAAGACAGTTGTCAGAACCTAATTCCCATCTGAGTTGACGAATAGATTCAATATAGGGTAGTGATTCAATATCTCCCACGGTACCTCCTATCTCAGTAATCACAATATCATACTCTCCGGTATTAGCGATCAGAAGCATGCGACGTTTTATTTCGTCAGTGATGTGTGGAATGATCTGTACAGTTTTGCCCAAAAAGGCACCTTCTCTTTCTTTATTAATGACAGTCTGATAGATTCTGCCGGTAGTAACATTATTGGCCTGCGAGGTAGGAATGTTCAGAAAACGCTCATAATGTCCGAGGTCGAGGTCTGTTTCTGCCCCGTCATCGGTTACATAACACTCCCCATGTTCATAGGGATTGAGTGTGCCGGGGTCTACATTAATATAAGGATCAAATTTCTGAATTGTAACAGAGAAGCCACGTGCCTGAAGCAGTTTGGCAACAGAAGCTGCAATTATTCCTTTTCCGAGTGAAGAAGTTACGCCTCCTGTCACAAAGATATACTTAGCCATGATAGAATCTATTAGTGTTGATGAATTAACCAATAGTGTGCAAAACTACCATAATTTGAAAGAAAACACAGTATTTGTAAAGAATTAATTTCAGAATCATCAACTGAGATAATCCTGTTTAATTTTTTAATTGAAAAATCCGGTAATTAATAACTATCACTTTCAAAAAATTGCTTGTTTTATTCAATTATGAACAAATTAAAAAAAATTATTTTTAAAATAAAAAATATAAAGCCATACAAACACACAAAAACCTAACTATCAAACAGATAAGCCTGATATTAAAAAATAAAAAACAATAATATTTCTTGTATAATAATTTTATATTAACAAACGTCAATGAGTGCATGAGAAGGAGCAAGTATCTTTGTTTTATAAATTAATTCAAACAAACGATCAAAAGATCAAAAAAATTTAAAGATTAAACATAATGAACAAGATTATACAATTGACATTTTCAATGAGCTTATTCCTCTTATCCGCTTTGTCACCCCTTTCAACAAAGGCTCAAAGTGTTGACATAAAAGACATAAAACTAAGAATGGCCTTAATCACCAATAAACAGATAAATACAAACGGGGATTATGTTATTCAGATAACAGAGGCGGAAAATTTCACAGGCTTTCTCGACATCTCAAATTCTGAAATAAGAGATTTGCAGGGTTTGGAGTATTTCACTTCAATAAAAGGCCTGAACTGCAGTAACAATAAATTGACAGCAATCAGCCTGGATTCTCACAAAAAACTGACACAGTTAAATTGCAGTGACAATCAGATTAAAACACTTGATATAACTATGCTGAAGGAACTAAGGGATTTGAACTTTGAAGACAATCAGATTAAAACAATCAACCTGAAAAATAATAATCTATTGACAAGATTTGTTTGTCAGAATAACCGGTTGACCGTTCTTGACCTGAAAAACAAGGGAGAACTGACAAAGCTTGACTGCAGCAATAACAGCATTGCCTACCTGAACCTGAACAAAAACAAAAAGTTAAACACCTTGGATTGTTCAGGCAATAACATGCAGGGACTGAACATGGCGAATGGCAATAATGAAAACATCAGTGCCGGTTCATTTAATGCTTTAAACAATAAATTAAACTGCATAATGGTAGATAACACTGTTTATTCAGAACAAAACTGGATAAACCTAATAGATAACATAAGCTATTACAGTAATAAATGTAACGTCATTCCTGAAAACACTCCTACCGAATCAAAGCTAGTATTATAAGGTACGGGCAACAAAGAACAGTCAAAATTTAATATTCATAAATTCAGAAAAACTATTATGTTCTTATTAAAATCTTAAAAAGCAGTTAACATTATCAATGTATTGCAATAAGTTTGTATTTTGCAGAGCAATTTACAAAATCGAAAAATAATGAATATAAGATACCTGATAATTACAGTAACTGCTGCCTTGATGATTGGCTGCACAGACAACGCAAATAACAACACTGAAAATACAGAGGCTGACAATTCTGCAGCAACAGTTACTCCAACGGAAACTGCCAAGAACCCACCTGTCATAACTGAAGGAAATGCAACCACTATTAGTGGAACAATTATTGGCATGGAAGCCGGAAAGAAGATATTCTTTGATCGTAAGACACTCGATGCTACTGATGTAAAAGGCTACACCCTGTTAGATAAAGAAGGTAAGTTTGAATTAACGTCAGGAATTACTTCACCTGGAATATTCAGGGTACGCCTTGGCGCAAGACCGGTATGGATGCTGCTGAATGGAGGGGAGAATGTAGAAATTTCCGCTGAAATGGACGGATATAAGATAAAGAATTATACGCTTAGCGGCGCCTTATTTTCCGAAGAAATGAAGGAATGGAATGCCGACCTGTCGATTCCAAAAATTTCTAAATACCTGACGAAAACGAAGGAAGCAAAGCCTCTTCTCGATCTTTTTCTGGTTTTAAAGCTGGACCTTGCAGCAAATATAAAATTATACAAAAAGGTATTACTTGAATTGCAGACAAGCTACCCTAACGAGACCTATACAAAACAATTTGCATCCAGGGTTTTATCGATGGAAGCAAAAATGAAGTCGCAGCCCTTATCGGCAGGCGCAGAAGCACCTGAAATAAATCTGCCTGACCCTGATGGCAAAAAAAGGTCATTATCCTCCCTCCGGGGCAAGGTAGTACTACTTGATTTCTGGGCATCCTGGTGCAGACCCTGCAGAATGGCAAATCCGCATGTTGTGGAGATGTACAACAAATACAACAAAAAAGGCTTTGATGTTTTTAATGTTTCCCTTGACGGAATTGATGACAAGCGTGCGGCTATGTATCAGAATGATGCAAAAACAATCGCACAGGCTACAGAAATAGAAAGAGGCAAATGGCGTCAGGCAATAAAAACGGATAATTTAAAATGGAAGAACCACGTATCGGAACTCAGAAGCTGGTCGAGTCCGGTTGCTGCCACCTACAAGGTAAATTCCATCCCCAAAACCTATTTACTCGACAAGAAAGGCATAATTAGGTATGAAAATCTTCGCGGACCTGCACTTGAGGATGCTATCAAGGTATTATTATCTGAATAATTTCAGGTCTTTGATACCACCTCACAAGGGATTTTGAATCTTAGTCTAAATGCAATTCCCTTGGTTTATTATTTCCTGAATATTAATATTGGACTATGTATTTTTCTGGAAAAACATTCAAATATCTGATTGAAAAATAAGTGATTTTTCAGGGGTAGGAAAAATTTGCTTTCAAAAATTGATAATTAATTAGCAGATTATATTTTTTTTCGTACCTTTGCGTGGCGTTTTCAGAATCAAGTAAAATCTATGAAGGCACTAAAAAAATACACTATCAACTTTGCAAGCCTGGCGGATGGTGAACATATATTTAATTATCAGGCAGATAACAAGTTCTTATTAAATTTTGAAGGGGCATTGGTTCAGGATGCTGACATTGAGGTAAAACTCGTGATGCAAAAATTTCTGAACAGCCTGGAACTGAACTTTGAGATCGGAGGGACAGTACGTATTCCCTGTGATGTATGTATCGAGGAATTTGATTTGAAGATTGTAGGATCAGATAAAATATCCGTAAAAATAGTCAGTGAAATTCCTCAGGGAAATGATGAATACAACATCATTTACATCAATGATGGGAGCAGTTCCATTCAAATTGCAGAGATGCTTTATGAATTGATCATGTTAAGCATACCGATGCGAAAAGTGCATCCGGAAGATAAAGACGGAAATGCAACCTGCAGTGCAGAAATATTGAAATATTTAGAAGACAGTAAAAATAATATTGCTGAAAATTCAGAAAATGAAGACAGCATTAACCCCATTTGGGACGAATTAAAAAAATTAAAATAACAAGGATTAAAATAATTTAAAATGGCACATCCTAAGAGTAGAATATCAAAACAGCGCAAGCGCAAACGTCGTACACATTACAAAATTGAAGCTCCACATGTTGTAAGTTGCAGAAACTGCGGCAACCCTGTGCAGAGACATCGCATTTGTGATGCCTGTGGCAATTACCGCGGACGTACAATCATCAACAAGGTAGAGGAAGTAGAGGATGATTTCGAAACTATTGACGACGTTCAGGTAGAAGATTAGAAAAAATAATTATTCCGATATACTCCGGACAACTCTTTTTCCTTTTTTAAGGATTAAGAGTTTTTCTGTTTGTACCCGTATACAAAAACCGGAAAGCTACATGGCAACCTTTATACCGTCAAGTTTCCATAGTGAATCGACCGGAACAGAAATATGGTCAAGAATAGTGGGCACAATATCGACAAGTGGAGGGTCATAAGACATCCCTCCTTTATTATTGGTATTCTTCGTTCTGAAAATAGAAAATACTCGTGTAACTTCGGGGTCGTTGCAATGAAAACCGTGCGTACCATCTATTTTTCCACCGTGATCGGTGCTTACAACAATAAGCCAATCTTCATTATTGTTTAGCTCTCTGTCGTAGACTGCCTGCAGGATAGGACCAAAAAAGCCATCGACTGATTCTATTGCATCAATATACTGCGGGATATCTGGATGAAAACCCCGGGTATGCCCTGCGTGGTCCACATCATCAAAATTCACAAAGACCACATCCATATTGCAATCGTTGAGATAATTCTTCACAGCCTCGGCCACCTGAACATCATCATCAAAATCTATAATTACATCCGGATTACAGGGGCTTGCAATTTCAGTATTCAAATCAGCATAATGAACAATAGAAGCCGTTTTAAAACAACTACTTTTTTCCTTTACCCTACATAGAAAATGCGGATATTCTCCATAATTCTTTCCTCCGAACAAATTATCATGCACTCCATGTTTATCGGGCCATACCCCTGTCAGCATAGTAGACCACCCTGCCCCACTCCAGGTATCATGAGCCCCTCTGTCAACATTAAGGCTGTATTTACCGTCTGCCATCAGCTTGTCAATATTAGGGGTATTTGCCTTCATCAGGGCATCGGGTCTGCAGCCATCAATTCCAAGCAGAAGCACCCTTTTCACATGCTGTAGTGTATCATTTGCACAGGCATCCGGGCATTCAGCAACAGTAGATTTTTCACAGGCATTGAATGCAAGCGAAAGGGTAATCAGAAAAACACAGATGTAATATTGCATGATATTATCTATTAAATATTTTGTTCAATTTGTAAATAAAAAAAGAGATTTCCAATATACAAAAATTATTCAGGTTTAATATTTTCAGTGCTTCAATGACCGTCTGCAAAAGCACAAAACATAGGAAATCAGAATAAAAAACCAAGGTTTTAATGCCATTTATCCTGAAATAAAACTAGCTTAGAGAATTCGATAAATAACAAGATTCTGTAATGACCTATTTCACTGAAGAATTCAACGGTTTTTTTAAAGGATTGGCAAAAAACAACCACAAAGAGTGGTTTCATGAAAATAAAAAAACGTACGACAGGGCCGTAAAAAAAGCCTTTGCAAAATTCCTGACCGATTTGATTGAGCAAATAAGGGAACGGTTCGACCCTGAACTATACCTTGAGGTAAAAAATGCAGTTTTCAGAATTAACCGCGATATTCGTTTTTCAAAAGACAAAAGCCCCTACAAGCTACAGCTTGGTGCTGTTATATCAAGAGGAGGGAGAAAAAACATGCAGATCGCGGGCCTTTACTTACAATTTGGAGTAGGAGACATCTGGATCGGCTGCGGTTTTTATGCTCCAAACAAGGAAAACCTGAGGGCCATAAGAAAAAAAATTGCTTCCAATCCTTCTGCATTCAGACAATTAATTTCGGACAACAAGTTCAAAAATATATACGGAGAAATACAAGGAGAAAAGAACAAAAGAATCCCTAAAGAATTTCGTGAGGCTTTTGAATCCGAGGCCCTGATTGCCAACAAGCAATTTTACTTTATGGCAACCTATGATGACGAAAATATTTTGAAACGGGAAGATTTGCTGGAATGGGTATTAAAACATTATGAAGCAGGAATTGCAATAAACAAATACCTGAATGAAGCTATCAATGAAGAGAGAGAATAACCTTTGCTTTTTCACCAGGGAATGAGCTCATTACCATCTTTGGTATACATTCTGTCGACCAGAATCAGCACGAGGTCAATAATAACAAATACACCGCAACAACCGAGGGAGCAGAGTTGCAGCACCCCCCACCCTATTTGCCCGGTATAGAAACGATGTGCGCCAAAGAACCCAAGCATTACACAGAGAAGGAAAGCCGTAAGTTTAGATTTTTCGCCATATCCCGGTGGAGAATTTTTGTTCGCTTTATTTTTTTTCCGCTGCGACCTTTTCAATCTCATCAGCTGCTGTCTTTTCTTTCTTTTTTCAGAAAGATCTACCGGAGGATGAGAATCGGGATGAGAAAGGATAGTAGAAAAGGAAACATCAGAGGTCAACGATGAATCAGGGGATTCCTGATGGACAGCAAGGGACATCAGTCCAAGCAGACAAAAACCAAGTAACAATAAAGCAGAAACAATTTTAATTTCCCTGAAATCCATAAAGGTAAGATAGGTAAAATAAGCCGGAAGTCGAAAGCCACAAATAAAAAGAGAAAAATTGACTGTCAATTTTACCAATATAGAGACTTCCGACTTCTGACTTTCAACTTTCTTCTTTAAAGAATCAATTCATATTTTCGGACAATTCAGTGAAGTATTTAAAGAAGTACGGAATAGTCTCGATACCTTTATAATAATTAAAAAGGCCAAAATGTTCATTTGGTGAGTGAATAGCATCAGAATCGAGACCAAAACCCATCAGAATAGTTTTCACACCGAGTACTTCTTCGAACATAGCAACAATAGGAATAGACCCCCCTGATCGCTGCGGAATGGCTTTTTTCCCGAAAGTTGCCTGATAAGCCTTATCTGCAGCCTGATAGGCAATTCCATCGGTAGGAGTCAGTACAGGTTCTCCACCGTGGTGCGGCGTCACTTTAACCTTTACAGAAGGCGGCGCAATTTTTTCGAAGTGTTTTTGAAAAAGTTCTGTTATTTTTTCTGAGCCCTGATTGGGAACGAGTCTCATTGAAATTTTTGCATAGGCTTTGGAAGGCAATACTGTTTTAGCGCCTTCACCGATATAGCCCCCCCAAATACCATTGACATCGAGCGTAGGCCTAATGGAAGTACGTTCAAGGGTAGTATAGCCTTTTTCTCCATGAACTTCATCAATATCGAGATGTGCCTTAAAATCGTCGAGCGAAAAAGGGGCCTTATTCATTTCAATTCTTTCCTGATCGGAAACCTTTAATACATCATCATAAAAGCCATCGATCGTAATGTGTCCGTTTTCGTCCTGCATAGAGGCGATCATTTTAGCCAGAACATTGATAGGATTGGCTACTGCTCCTCCATAAATCCCTGAGTGCAAATCGCGGTTCGGACCGATCACTTCAACTTCGACATAACTTAGCCCTCTTAGCCCTGAAGTAACAGAAGGTGTATCATTGGCGATGATACCGGTATCAGAAACTAGAATAACATCACAGGAAAATTTTTCTGCATTGGCTTTAATAAAGGGGCCCAGGCTGGGTGATCCGACTTCTTCTTCCCCTTCGATCATAAATTTGACATTACATGGAAGGCTATTACTTGCCATCATAGATTCAAAGGCTTTGACATGCATATACATCTGACCTTTGTCATCGCAGGACCCACGGGCAAAAATAGCCCCTTGCGGATGTAGCTGAGTTTTCTTTATCACCGGATCGAAAGGCCCCGACTCCCAGAGTTCGAGCGGATCAGGAGGTTGCACATCGTAATGTCCGTAAACACAAACAGTAGGTAAAGCCGGATCGATAATTTTATCGGCATAAACGATAGGATATCCATCTGTAGGGCAAACCTCAACATTATCAGCACCCGCCTCTATCAGTTTATCTTTAATAAATTCAGCTGTTTTCAGCACATCGCCTTTAAAATCAGAGTCAGCGCTTACCGAAGGAATCCGTAAGAGGCTGAGCAATTCATCCAGGAATCTTTGTTTATTAGCTTCCTGAAAAGTTTTTAATTGTTCCATTATTAAAATTGTGTTTAAATTATTAAAAGGACTAAAATCAGATTAAAATTAAATGTAAAAAGGATCAGGAAAAATCAATTTCTGTATTTTCACCAATATTCAGGCTTAGACTAAGCCCTTTGACAGAGGCATCAGAACCGATAATTGATTCTTGTAGCACCACTCCTTCAATACTAGCATAAGAACCTATTATAGAATTACTTACAATAGCATGACTCATAATTGAGTTATCTCCGACACAAACATTGGGACCAACGATAGAGTTTTTGATTACGCAATTCTCTCCTATGCTTACAGGATGAACAATGATTGAATTTTCGAACCCGGGAATAGTATCCCTGGAATTGTCATGACGCCTGAGTAAAACAGCATTCGTAGTTAAGAGTATATCTTTTTTCCCGCAATTGTACCAATTATCCACTTCAAAGGTAGAAATTTTCACTCCTATTTCGACCATGTGCATTAAGGCATCCGTAAGGTGAAACTCTTGGATTGTCCGTATGTCATTGGCAATAATATGTTCTAAAGCACTTATCAGAGCAGATACGTTTGATATTTTGTACAAACCTACAAGAGCCATATTAGACTTGGGGATACGTGGTTTTTCAACGACTTTTCTGATAAAACCATCATCCCCTACTTCAACCACACCAAATTCTCTGGGGTCTTCAACTTTTTTAACACCAAGACAAGAATAAGGTTCAGCAAGCAACTCCTTAAGGTTGGCTTCAAAAATAGTATCTCCGAGCACAATAAGAATCTCCTCTGAATGCTGATAGGCTTCAGAAGCAATGTGCATAGCATGACCGAGGCCTAATCTTACTTCCTGGTGTACAAAAGTAGTATCGAGGTGCGGATATTTTTCTTCGACATAATTTTTTATTTTTTCTCCGAAATAGCCAATTATAAAAACAAACTCTTCGATTCCTGCATCTACGAGCTGATCAATAATAGAAGCAATTAAAGGTTTGCCACCAACTGGCAAGAGCGGCTTGGGCTGTGTATAAGTATGCGGTCTTAAACGGGTTCCGACACCTGCAACCGGTATAATAGCTTTCATCTTAATAATTGTTTATTAATCAAAAAATATGATTTTTAGTTAGAACAGAAAAACCAGGGCAATGATAAATAATATAGAGCGAATATACCCCTTTTGTAAGGTAGAAAAAAATTACTTTTTACTTATTATTTTTTTTATTTCCACACAAATAAATAACTGCTGAGTGCTTGCTGATAAATAATAAAAACAGGAACTATAAAAAAGTCTTATAGTTTAATAAAAAACATAAAAACACAGAGACACTAAAAGCCCAAAATTCTAATAATCAGCAAATTAAAAAAACATTTTATAATAAACCAAAAGAAACTTATTAACAAAAAATTTCTGAATCCCATAAGAATTACTACTTTTGAGTGCTTAATGATAAGCAGGGATTTTATTTATTAAAAACAACAGGCATAATAATTTACCCCTTCACAATTGCCAGTTAACCCGTTTTTATTTAAACTGTCTCTATTCTATCCAGGTATTCATCAAATAAAAAGAAGGATAAAAAAGGGGACAAAAGGAGAAACAGCTAATAAAAAATGAAAGATACACATAATTTATTCGGTGAATTCGATACAATAGATACGGAAAACTGGATTAAGGCGATCGAAAAATTTTTGAAGGGAAAAACTAAAGACAGTCTCGATATAGAAATCGAAGAGGGGCTCTGTATTTCCCCTTTGCAACGATATAAAGACCGCATTTTTTCACAATTGACTGCCCCCCCTGTCAGTAATAACAATTGGAAAATCTGTGAACTGATAAACACCGGCAGGGAATCACAAGTTGATTACAAAATAAGTAACCGGAAGATATTGAAGGCTTTGGAAAGAGGCGTTAACTCTCTGATTATTGATTTGAGCAGCCTTCCTGCAAAAGAAGCATTAACAGTATTATTTAAAGGAGTTTATATTGAAATGATTGACCTTCATTTCAGGGGCCCCGGCATAGAGAACAGCCCTTTAAGTTTTCTTAAAAACCTGGCTGAGTCGCAAGATTCAAAAAAGATTAGCGGTAGTTGTGATTTTGGAAACATTTCAGATAAAAATCTCTTGGAATGTGTACATTTCTGCTTAGATGAATTCACTGACCTGAGGATGATAAACATATCAATAGCTAGCAGTGGCACAAAAAACCTAAGCAACAGCCTTTATGAGGCAAGTAAAAAAATTGATTTATTACTTAAAGAAGGAAAAAAAATTGAACAAATTGCCAATTGCTTTCGTTTTGAATACAATGTGGGATTCGATTATTTTATTGAGATTGCAACCATAAGAGCGTTGCAAAAACTATGGTTTGGAATGTTGCAGGCATACGATTCACAAAAAGCTATTCCTGCTCTTATTCATTCCACTACATTAATTGACAAAAACAAAGACAAATACAAAAACATGATAGCAGCAACTACACAAACAATGTCGGCTGCAATTGCAGGTTCTCACAGTATTTATGTAGTTCCTTCAGACGGTTCCGGAGGAGCGAAAGAATTCTCCGAAAGGATTGCGTTAAATGTACAACACATATTACAATCAGAAAGTTACCTGAATAAGGTAGCAGACCCTGCTGCCGGTTCATATTACCTGGAGAAACTCACTTCATTAATAACAGAAAAAGCATGGCAACAATTTTGCTGTGTATAAAATATTACAAAAATTTAAAACCTAAATATAATAATTTACTAACGCAGTTCCTTCATAAAAAGCGTTTGTAAACCCTCAGTATGAAGAGCGCTCAATTATATATCATTTTCGGCACAACAATGCTGATTTTCTTACTGACAGCAAATACGATCTCTGCACAAAAGTCCGTATTATCCGAAACAACATATAAAGCATTAAACAACTATATTGTATATTCCAATGAAGTAGTATATGCTACAAATCTGATGTATCATGATTTTCTGAGGCTCAACGATCAGCTTTTCAAATATGCGGAAGACAGTATAGATAAGGTTAGTTTTACAAAGGTAAACATACTGACTAACTACGATTATTTCCCTGTACTCCCAAGAGACCTTTATTCCGCGATATTAAAAAACAACATTCATATTCCGTACAATAAACGGGGGGAACCGCTTCAGCTGATCGGAAAAGTATCTAATGTACTTCAGGAAATTGAAGACACCCGCTCTTCAATTAGCAGGTATATTAACAACAAAGAATATGAACGGGACTCTAATCTTGTTCAGGGCTTTAAATGGCTAAGGAGGACAGAGGTTCTTTACTATGACATTTTCACTTTACAGGAAAAGTTGCATTGGAAATTAACCTCAATTATACAGTCCTTTGATCATCCTGCAATAGACTCATCTGCAATCAGGATAATTGAAGAGTTACAACCTTTGCTTACTCAGACAAAATTTGTCATCAAATCAATACGAGCGGAAGACAACAGCAGCTCACTGACTTACAAGTGTTTAAAACTGAAAGAGTTCATCCGTCAAATTGAGCTTAGAAAAATAAAAGTTCTTACAGGAGTTGAAATGGAACCGAATTCGATCAAATCTCCTGAAAAGCGCTTTGAGGAAATATTATCAAGAACAAAGAACTGTCTGAAGGCAGGGTTTGAATATAAGGATAAGGCTAAATATCAAAACAGGGAATTCAATTCAAATTACTACTACTACAACAACAATTTACTGGACAATTATAACCGTTCAGGGGATGGTATTGCCACTTTATTCAACAAATTCATAGAACACAGCGGGGCCTATTGGCTATTTGAGCATGAGATGCCTCACATGTTTGAGGTATTATATCCTGATTTCCCTGAATTTGAGCAATACCAAACACCGGATATAGATATTGATCAGCTAATCAAAGAAGCACTCCTTGCCAAGTCGAAAAAAGACAGTATGGAGAAGGCATCAGAAGCTAATAAGAATAAAACAATTGCAGATAGCATTGCTTTTGCAAAACATATAGCAGACAGTATTGAGTACCGCAAAAACAATCCGGAACGAGGAGACTTAAACCTTACCGGATTTGCCACAAACAATCTTGTTTTTTTGCTTGACATATCCTCTTCAATGAAAGACAGCAACAAATTGCCCTTATTAAAAAATGCCTTGAAACAATTGCTAGATCTGATGCGTCCTGAAGACAACATTACCTTTATCACCTATTCTGGCAAGGCCCATGTGCTATTAAAGCCTACTTCAGCACAATACAAGGACCAAATAATCTCTGCTATTGACAATTTATCTTCAGGAGGCACTTCCGATGCAGATCAAGGAATTCA
>CAJQOX010000306.1 GCA_905480075.1 uncultured Aureispira sp.
TTCCGAAATTTTCTTTTTGAATAATTTCGCAAATATGTTGTTTGTCACAACTTCAAGGTTGGCTTCTGCCAACAACTTGTTGCCTTCTTCTGCAGCTTTGAACTCCTTTTTTGCATCGGTCTTTTTATCGGATCGTGAAAAGGCTATTCCACGCGCAATATGTGCATTGCCCTCCAGTAATTTATTCTCGTTCTGTACGGCATATTTGATGGCTTTATTTGCCATACCCAAAGCCATTTCCTGTTCACCCAACAGAGAGTGCGCCAACGCTGCATTAATATAGGCAGGAGTATACTGTTCATCTACACGGATAGCATTATTAAACATATCCAAAGACTCCTTAACAAGACGCAATCTTTTGTCTTCCTTCGATTCTCCCGCACCTTTTGTACCCGCACCGTCAAGTCTTGTGTCAAGGTCAATGCCAAAGGGATAAACATATTTCAACTCCTCTGCACTATACATACTTGTTGCTTTCTGTGCCAGGGCCACTCCTGCATTATTATACATCTCGCGGCTGGGGAAGGTGTTGATGATGTAATCGTAACACATCGTAGCTTTCTCATAACTCCTGACAAGGTTGAGCATGTTCGCTGTTTTGAAGACTGGAATCAGCTTCTCAAGCATGTCTTTGGAGTTGTTGTAGATAGATACTCTGTCCTTGCGCGAAGGATAACCAAAGGTCTCGTCCGGAATCTCAAGGGCAGTATAGAGAGAATCAAAAAATTCACCGCCAACTCCCAGTGTATTATACCCGCACATATAGCCGAATATACCTCCGAAATAGTCGGCTTCTGCCTCCATTCTTGCACGGTCTTCCGAGTTGTACATCGACTGTTTTACATTTGTTTTTATCTCGCTGTCCGGATTTGCCTTGCCAAAGGCATGTGCCCATCCGTGGTCTTTGTAGAAATGGGCAATCTCATGCCCCATCACTGTGGCCACTACATTCAGTGAGTCCTTACCGAATTTGATGGCCAGGTCATAGATGCCTTCTCCAAAGTTAATTGTATTATTAGTAGGGCTGTAATAGGCATTATAATAGGGTTCTCCTTTATAATTGTATATAAAATTGAAAGCAGGCGCCTTGCGGGTGTCCTTGACAGTACGGCAGATAGTTTTGTATATTTCTTCCGATAACTGCGCCTTCAGTTTCTGATGTTCGGTAAGGTCGGTGTCAAAGGGGCGGTAGTTATGTGGACTCATGTTGCCGGCACTGAGAAAAAAGGATGGTATGGCAAAACAGATCGTTGCTTTTATTAATCCAGGAAAAGTTATCATAGCTTTGGATCGGGAGGTGGTGTATTCCTTTTGCATTTATCAGTATTTTGGTTAAATGATGTTTCTCTTATCATAGATGCTGCTTAAATAAATTCTGACGTATTAGAACGATATTTATTTTATCAACTATTGATTCTTTTTCTTATCAACTGCAGTACTTCATCGCTGTTGTAAATGTTGCTTAGGGTAATATAGGGATTCTTCACATCATTCCAATAATTATAAGTCTGAAAATCAACTTTTTCCTTCGGTATGATAAATACTGACTTTAACCCGCCGGGAGTTTTGCTTCTGTGTGCCTTTTTTATGTTGTTTATGGGAAGAGAATGTATATGTATCTTTTTATCGTGCCACTGAATAAAGATAAGATGGGTTTCAGTAAGCAGGTATTCTGTATATTTCAGTTTTAACCTTCTACTTTCTTTTGATGATTTTTTATTGTAAAAAAATAAAGCCCATACCAATATAAATAGTATGATAATGATACTTCCGATTAAAAATTGTTGGTAAAAAAATAAAAATATGCTTGCGGGAACACCATATAAACTGATCTCGAAAAGCAAACTGCCATCTGTCAAAGATTCTAAAGAAAATTTATTTTGGGCATTCAATTTTCCCTGCCATAATATCTTCTCTTCACTTTGAAGCGTTTCTTTGTAGTCTCTTATCAGTGAACTGTCTTCGTGGTCAATTATCATTTAAAACCTGTGTCTCATTTTTGTTTTTGGTTTTTACAGCCAGTAAAATACCAAAAATTATTAAAGGAATGCTAAGGTATTGTGCCATGTTAAACAGACTTTCTGCATCTATTACATAATGTCTTTTAATAAACTCCATAAAGAATCTCAAAGTTCCCAGTATGGCTATAAAGACCCCAAAAATATGTCCGTCAATAACCTTACCGCTTTTTGCCTTATTGTATTTCAACATGAAAAAGAATAATGACAAATACACAATGAAGCCATACAGTTGTACAGGATGCCTAGGAATATCATCCACCGCCGGAAAAATAACAGCCCAGCTTACATCTGTCGGTGCACCCACTATCTCTGCATTCATAAAATTGCCCATTCGTATAGAGGCAAGACATAGGCCTCCTGCTATTGCACCCTTATCTAAAAACCAGAACATCGATCGTTCTGTTCTTTTTGACAATATCCAGTAAGCCAGCAAAAGTCCCAACATGGCCCCGTGACTAGCTAGCCCGCGATAGCCGGTAAAATGAAACTCGGGTTCAAATTTGAAAGGTAACAGTATCTCAAGTGGATGTTCTGAAAAATAGGCAAAATCATAAAAAAGACAATTGCCTATCCGTGCACCCAGAATTGTTCCTATCACAGAATACATCAGCATCTTATCCAGCAACTCAGGCTTTGCACCCTCCTTTTCAAACAAACGTTTCAAAATGAAAAAACCAATGATAAACCCCGTGGCAAAAAGAAGGGAATACCATCTGAGGGCAAATCCGCCTATTTCTACTATTATCGGGTCGGGATCCCAGGTGATTACTGCTAACATTCGTTCTTTTAATTATGAATTATGAATATAAATTTTAAAACTCAAGAAAATCAGAAACATGTTTTTCTAAAGCCTTCCTTGTTCCTTGGTCAGTAAGTTTATCTGCAGTAAGCAAACTCTCTATAGAGGATACAGGCAATTTGTTTGGCATCACATTTACCGTAAGATAATTCAAAAATCCAGTCATATACTCCAAGCCTCTTAATCCTCCGGAACGACCTGCAGCTACTCCTATCAGTGCTGCTTTCTTTCCTCCTTTAAATGATTCATTGTACTTTCTGATCGAACAGGCATCTATGAATAACTTTAATGCACCGGGGATGCCTCCGTTATACTCAGGGACTACAAAGTAAAATTTATTGGCAGGGATAAGGTATTTGTCCTGAATGGATGACAATAATTCAGATTGCCCGCCTTCTTCATACATGTCAGCATGAAAAAGGTCTTGTGGAAGGTCTTCAAGATAAAAAATTTGTATCTCTTCTTCACTTTTCAGATTTAATTGCTCAAAAATATAATCTGCTATTAATTTTGACCTGCTGTTTTTTCTGTTGGTTCCTGAAAATACGGTTATCATTTTACAATTTTAACTTTTTTAATTATCTATGCCTGCATAAAAAAATCTAATTTATATGCTAAGGCCTCAAATTACTTTTTTAAATTTTAATTTTCTGAATAAAATAAGTACTTTTCAGCCCAAGTTTAATCAGTGAACTCAAAAGTAATCTAATTTATGAGAATTACATACTATGGACATGCTTGTTTTTTTGTCGAAATAGGAAATAAAAAATTATTGTTCGACCCTTTCATTAGTCATAATCCCTTGACGAAGGTCGCAAAGGTCGATATCAGTAAAATAAATCCAGACTATATTTTATTATCTCACGGGCATGAAGACCATCTTTCTGATGCCTTTGAAATTGCTATTCAGTCAGATGCTAAGGTTATTGCTGTTTATGAAGTGCAGCAATGGTTCGAAAAACAAGGAATCCCGGGACACGGGATGAATACAGGAGGTAAATGGAAATTCGATTTCGGTACTGTAAAACTCGTCAATGCCGTTCATTCGTCTATGTTGCCCGACGGTTCCTATGGAGGAAATCCTGTTGGTTTTGTGGTAACAAATGACCATGAAGGGACTTTCTATTTTGCCGGAGATACTGCCCTGACTTTGGATATGAAATTGATTCCGATGATTTGTCCAAAACTGGATTTTGCTATTCTTCCAATAGGCGATAACTTTACTATGGGCTATGATGATGCTGTGATTGCCAGCAATTTTATTAATTGCAATACTATCATAGGTTGTCATTACGATACATTTCCACCTGTTAAACTTGATCATTCTGCTGCTAAAAAAACTTTTTCACGGGCTGGGAAAAATTTGTTTCTCCCTGAAATTGCGATGACTTTTAATATCAAAAAGAAATAGTTTTCTGATAAGGTCAGAGAAATCTTCTTTTTCAGAAATGGTACATCATCAGGAAAATTATAATTGTCATTGTTTCCATTCTATGGCTAATCTTTTTTACATACTTTTTTCATGAGCATTTTTAACAGTTTTTAATTAAAAAGTACTTAGTTTTATCTTATAAATAATGTAGAAATAAAGTAAGAAAGGAGCTTTAAGGGGTTTGAAATCGTTTTTTTATCCAGTAATTTTCTAATTGATTAATTATGTGAAAATTTTCTGGTTCAACCTGAGTTTTTATTCAACTATTTGTTTTTTAAAAATAAAAAAAACTCCTCATCTTAAATGATTAGAGTCTTTACCAATTTCATCCTTTTATGCTTTAGATAAAAAGATGATTGGATTAATGAAAAGATGATTCATATCATCACATTTATGCTTGATCAAAAATAAGAATCTACCTATAATTAAAAAGTCAGCAGATATTTCTGCCGACTTTGTTGTTTGTTGGTATTGTTATGAAAAATTTATCTTGTTTTTATGTGACTTTAATGTTTTGTAATATTTATTAATCCTTTACACAACGGCAGGAATTACCATTTGATTTATAATAATATCCTCGAAAAACACCACTTTTATCAGAATGAAATGCACGATCCCATGCAGTATCAACAGATTTTTGGGTAGATGACCAAAAGTTGGCATAATCACCAAGAAAGTCAAATGATCCGGAAAAATTACTACCTGATGGTAGCGCATTAAAGCCTGTTGTATTGGTGCCGTTACCTGAATTATTCCAACCTGAAATTGATTTTAAGTTTATACCATGTGTACCCCGGCAACTTGTTTCATTTGCAGCGGAAGCAGACATCCCCATAACTAGTTCCATCTCATTCCACTCAGCATCAGATGGTAAATGCCATCCATTAGGGCAAATACCTTGTACGCCGCTTGGGTTTGCAGAACTTGAAGCGCCATTATCCATTACGGTCGCCCAATCATATAATCTTCCATAATTTGTGGACGGATTAGATGTGTTTGACGCATCGTTTGAATTTCCTGGTACATCATAACGAAGGTTTTCAGACATCCAACATTGTGTTCCTATTTGAATCGTAGTATAGACCTCACCGTCTCTGGAATCGGTAATTGTTGAAGGGCACTGGGCAAAACTGTATTGACTTACTATTGAAAGTAAGGCAAAATTAATTAGCGTGTTTTTCATAGGTTTTTTTTTTTTTGTAAAAAAAAACGCTGCTTATTTTGTCCGGGGAATTATTAAAAAAATCCTTAAGTAAGACATTCAGGAAATATTGAAGTTCTATGTTTTGTGGTATTAGTTCAATATTTTGGAAAATATTCCTTGTAACAAAAATTTAAATTAAACAGCCTTTTCTAAAAGAATTTTCAAGTATAAAAACACAAAATACAGCCCGAATTTTAAGGTTTTGTTTACCAGGTTAATAGGTAATTAAAAAATAACAATATGTCTATATTGTGGATTTATTCCATATTTTGAACGCCGAACAAGTTGTACTGAATAGGCTTTGTTATAGTGTATGTTTTCCTTTATTCACTAAAATTATTATGCCTCTAATCTACCTTCTGATAGATGCTCAAAACTATCAGCCTCCCAAAGATAAACCTACTTCAAACTGCTGCCAGGGCATTGCCCGCCTACTCACAACCTGATAGTCAGCACCAAAAAGATTATTTACCTGAAAATACAAACTTACTTTCAATTGTTTCATTTTCACTTGCTGACTCAGCCTCAGATGTCCGGTATGAAAGAAGGGGAGGACCTCGGTGTTCAGGTTGTCAACATATCGTTGAGAGGTGAAATTGTGCTGATACAGTAAGGTGGTCTTATCGTAGCGCAGCTCAAAATGTGCATTTGCCTGATGCCGGGGAGTATAGATAAGCTGCTTGCCGATGCTTTCACTGTTGTTTCCCCTTGTTCTTGTACTGAGGGTGTAAGCATAATTTGTGCCCAGGCTCAGCTGCCATTTTTTCCATTTTTGTTTCACACTCAGATTGACTTCCATGCCCCTTGCCCAAACCTGTTCCACATTTTCAGGGCGCCATAATCCTTGCTGATTAGGTGACCACAAAATCCAGTTGTCTACCAGATTACTGAAGCCGGTCAGTCCTGCTTTAATCTGTGTCTTGTTAATTACTACAGGAAGGTGCAGACCCATTTCACTGTTCCAGCTGTATTCAGGTTTCAGATCGGTATTGCCTAAAATGTCCCAATACAAATCATTAAAGGTAGGCAGCCGGTAGTTGTGCGACAACTGTATCTTGAAGTGAAGGTCTTTGTAGAATTTCCAGACAGTTCCCAAAGATACTGCCGGCAGAATAAACCGCCCATCGACCATCTCTTCACGAAGTCTTATGCTACCGGATAATTTTTTCTGTTTTGTACGGATTTTGTAAGCTGCAAACAGTGCAGCCCTGTGCTGTTGAGGACTTAGGCTGTAGCCATCAGACAAGGCTTTATAAAAGCCGTAATTTATGCCGGTGTTCAAACTCTGTTGCTCATTGATATACCATTTGTTTTCTGCCTCGGTAACCGAACTGAGTACCCGGCTAAGGGAGTTGACTGCATCGTTCTGAAAATGCAGGGATTCCAGAAAAAGGGCAGTCCTTGCCTTCCATACCTGTTTGCCACTGACAAATCGCCAGTGCAGAACACTCCGCAGGGAGGCATCTTGCTGAAGGTCGCTGCTGCTGTTATTGAGCAGGGTAGGAGGGATTTGCCTTTCACTGTTCTGATACCATATCTTGATGCCTGCCTGATGAGTTCTTATCCTGAAAAGATGTTCCTGCAGCAAACCGAATTGTTCGAGGGCAGCATTTTCCTGAAGCTTTACAGGCTTGGGATTTCCAAAGGCATTGATGTCTCGGAAAGGAAAATTGTTTTTGGCACTCCGGTAGTTCGAACGCATACTGAATGCATAGCCTTTACTGCTATAGTTCAGGTGCATTTGCTGTCCGAAATTCTCAAAGCTGCCGCCATAAAAATTACCCCGAAATTGCCAGCCTTTACCGAATTCCGTCTTGGTACCCATATGAATTGCTCCGCCCACAGAACTGTTACCAAACAGGGCCGATTCTCCGCCGTACTGAATGTCTATATAGTCTACAAATATTGCAGGCAAAAGGGAAATATCTGCCTGTCCGAGCATAGGACTCTGCAAATTAAATCCTTCCCATAAAACCGCTGTGTGACTCGCACCTCCTCCTCTGCCCGACAGACTGCTGATACCACCGGGACCATAATTTTTTACAAACATCGTGCTTTCCAGAGTCAGTACATCCGATAAGCTGCGGGAACTGTATTTCTCCAGCATTTTCTTGTCAAGATGAACAGCATGATGACTGCCCCCACTTTCCTGTAGCCTGCTTTTACTTATCAGGATAGTATCTGCTTCGATACTCATCCGGATACTGTCAGTCTGTGCCCTGATACAGGCAGCACTGAAAAGTATAATTATAATAAGTGAGTAAATGTTCATCCTGTATGTTTTGAAAGGACAAACTTAAGGATAATATCGCTAATATGAAGAATTTGTAAGATTTTTGACTATTCAGGTACTATGATTGTATAGTCATTATAGCTGATACCACCCCAAATTCCCAGTCCGCCATTAATGTTGGATTCAATTCGAGTGTAAGTACCAAAAGGTCCTTGTGAACCTGTATTGTACTCCAGCGTTTGCCAGAACCGGAAATGTGCATAATCCAGGCTCGCACTCCGGACTGTTACTGTATCACCACGCCAGAAATATCCAAAGGTGTCGAAATCAAATTCTCCCAAAGGATCCTGTCCTCGCATGATACCAAAACTGAATTCCTGCCCTTCAAAAATGTTGTCATCACTGACTGAACCACTTGTACCCCTTGTTCCCGAAGGATACATTGCCTCGCTGTTGCGTTTGGAAAAACTTCTGTAATAATTTGCACCCACAGGATCTTTAAAATAGGCGCGTACCTCAACCAATGAGTCAAAGTTCGGATAGCCGGGATGATTGTCATAATTCAACGAATCAATAGGCACGGATTGTGGAATGGTTGTAGTAGCTGTCACTGTTCCAAATTCATCCGTAATAATTTCAAGATCGTAGCTTTTGCCTGCCTGAACATCCACGCCAAAACCAATAATTCCCAGCAGATCAGTATAAACACAAATGTCAAAATCAATGGAATCTACAGAAGGGATACCCAATGACTGTGTTATGGCATCCTGCAAAAACGGAGGCAGCATCTGAAGGTCGCTGACACATAATTCCTGAAGGGCCACTGTATTTGTTCCATCTGAAATTGTGACTTGTGCATCGTGAACGAACAGGTCATTTAATGCATCTAAGCCTATGCTTGAAGAGTATTCTATGCTTTTTGTTAGAATCACATAGGGCGGCAGGGCATTCGGGCCTTCATGGATATAGCCTTCCACCACCATTTGAGGTCCTTCATAGGTGGTTTCAGGAAAAAACTCCTTCTCACAGGATAGAAGTAATCCGGTAAGACTTATCAATGTGAGGAGTATTTTTATTGTATTCATATTATTCTGTCTGTTTTGTAACATCACTGCAAATTTAATGCAAATTCAGGTCTTTTGTTCACAAAATTCTGTTAATTCTTTCGATTTTTTGAAAGTATCTTCAAATTATTGCTCAGGTTACTATTCGACTGGGTTTCTTTTTTGTTTTGTAAGTAGAAGTAGAACAGGAAGCCTTTTTTCTAATTTTTCTTGTTTGGATGAACTTTTAGTTCAATAAAACAGATGGATGTTTTTTCATCCTTATATAGTGTATAATTACCTGTATTAAATTTTTCTAAGGCACCTTGAGAGTAAATTATTACTTTCTACTTTTAATAATTCCAATAAATATTCCTATATTAAGTTCATTACAAAAAACCCGCCCACTGATTTTTTTAGATTTATCCACTAAAATCACACCCCAATGAAGCATCTCTATTTTGTACTTCTCTGCTGTATACTATGCTCAGAAAATATACAAGCACAGGACCTATACATTAAATTCAATTCAGGGGCCTCAGTAAATTATGGACTAAGTACCGTAGAACGTATCACTTTCTCTTCTTCCGATATGCAGGTGCATGTTTCCGGATTCAGTTTGCAAAATTACGGAATGGACTCTGTCTCTTACTACAATTATCAGCCGACAATGACTCCTGTAATAATTGCAAATAAACCTGGAAAAAAAGAGTTGAAACTCTTTCCTAATCCTACAGATGGCATGGTGAGTCTCAATGTCAATCTTGTAGAAGCCTCTGAAGTGCAAATGTTACTTTTCAGTCTTTCCGGTCAGCAGCTGTTGCTGAAAAAGAAGTCTGTCTCTAAAGGAAATCAAGAATTGAACCTTGACCTCAAAACAGTGGGTATTCCGGCAGGAATCTATATTTTTGAGCTTCGCTGTAACAGGGAACGATATATTAATAAATTGGTTTATAAATAATTAAAAATCATTGTATTATGAAAAATATACTCCCTTTGATTTTATTTTTTAATTGGATAATTTTACAGGCTCAAATTACACAGACAATTGTACATGAAACAGGAGGTAATTCGGTTGCCTATCAGTTGTCATCTTTGGATTCAATTGTTTACGATTCCCAGAATATTAACATGATTATTCATGAGGCCGGCGGAATTACAGTTAATTATCCCATTGCAAATGTAGATTCTCTGACCTTCGATACAACTGCAGTATTCTCCTGCCCTGCAACACTTACCGATTCGAGAGATGCACAGACATATCCTGTAATACAGATCGGCAATCAATGCTGGATGGCTGAAAACCTCAGATATAATGCTTCGGGTTCATGGCTCAATTCTGCCAACCCATCCACTACCTACGGTCGCCTCTATAATTGGGTCACAGCTATGACCAATGCCTCCTCATCTACTTCCAACCCAAGTGGTATTCAGGGGGTCTGCCCAAGTGGATGGCACCTTCCTTCCGATCCAGAATGGAATGAAATGGAAATGGCCCTTGGAATGTCTGCTGCGGATACAGCCCTTACAGGGTGGCGCGGCACCCATGGCTCTGATATGAAATCTACCACAGACTGGAATTCAGGGGGCGCAGGAACCAATACTTCCGGATTCAATGCATTTCCTTCAGGTGTCTACTACTCAGGTTCTTACTTTACCCTGGGAACGAGCGCCTACTTTTGGTCTACAACAGAAAGTTCTCCCAATAACGCCATGGCCCGCCACCTGAACAGCGCGAATACTGAAGTGACCCGCGACAACTACGTAAAGTCCTACGGATTCCCCTGCCGATGTGTCAAAGATTGAACTTCTGAAAACATCAAGCCACAAAACTTTTGATAATTTGATTAGTAAATTAAAAACATAGTTTTCTGTCTTTATCTAAATCAGTCTAAAATCTAAAATTTAAAATCTAAGTTCTCAATTTCTCTTTTATCAATTTGTCCATTAAAAAACCACCTTTCGTCGATTTTATTTTTTATTTATAAAACTCTGTATTACCTTGTTTTTTTCTAATTGTTGAATGGTAAAAAAAGAGAAGGACTATAAATGAAAAAGATAAAAAAAACAACACAGGAGTGGAAGAATCAACTGTCAGACCTGGAATATAAGGTGCTGCGTGAATCCGGAACAGAAAGGGCCTTCACAGGTAAGTATTGCGACCATGAGGAAATAGGGACGTACCTCTGCAATGCCTGCAAAACCCCACTCTTCGATTCTACTAATAAATTCCACTCAGGTTGTGGATGGCCCTCCTTTTGGGGTGAACTGGAAACAGCAAATATTGTTCAGAAAACAGATATTAGCCATGGAATGTCCCGAATCGAATTACTTTGTTCCAGTTGTGATTCTCACCTCGGGCATATTTTTAACGATGGTCCGCCGCCCACGGGTATGCGCTATTGTATCAACTCAGTCTGTCTTGAATTTGTACCTCAAAAATAATATACAGTATCTATGCAAAAAGTAATTGAAATAAGGGATGTAAAAAAAATCTATGAAATGGGGGAGCAGATGGTAAAAGCCCTCAATGGTGTAAATCTGGATATCAATAAAAATGAGTATGTGGCACTAATGGGACCCTCAGGTTCCGGAAAGTCTACCCTAATGAATATGCTCGGATGTCTGGATACACCTACTTCAGGTACTTATATGCTGAATGATGACAACGTAAGTATGTTATTTGATGATGAACTGGCTGAAATCAGAAATAAGGAAATTGGCTTTGTCTTTCAGACCTTTAATCTCATTCCCAGACTTTCAGCTCTCGAAAATGTGGCACTTCCTCTGGTATATGCTGGTATTAAAAAGAGAAAAAGACTGGATAAGGCTTTTGAAGTGCTGGAATCTGTCGGTTTGGGGGACAGGGTTGACCATAAACCCAATGAACTGTCTGGTGGTCAACGCCAAAGGGTGGCGGTGGCACGAGCGCTGGTGAATGACCCTTCTATCATCCTCGCTGATGAACCTACTGGAAATCTCGATTCCAAGACATCTATTGAAATTATGGCGCTTTTTGAACAAATTCACAATAATGGTAATACAGTCATTCTTGTCACTCACGAACCTGATATTGCTGAACATGCACACCGTATCATCCGCCTGAGAGATGGTCTCATAGAATCTGATGTGATCAATGATAAAATTATAAGCGCAATTCAATAATTTTGCAAATACTTATTAACTTGCCGCTTCTGTAAAATTAAAAACATTTCTATGAATACTCTGTTGCTCTCAGGCGACCCTGCACTCTGGGAAGCGCCCCTCACTTATCTGATCCTTGCTATTACTGTCTATACCTCCTACAGGGCCATGCAGGACCCCTATATGAAAGGGAATTTTATGTTTATTCCCTATGTCATTCAAAGAGATAAACAATGGTACCGTTTCTTCAGCCACGGACTTATTCATGCCGATTGGATTCACCTTCTTTTTAATGCTTATGTCCTTTTTTCCTTTGGTGCTCAGGTGGAAATATATTTCAGCCTTATCTGGGGTAAAGCGTTCGGACCAATAATCTATCTTGGACTTTACGGTTCGGGCTTAATAATGTCTTCTCTTTATTCCTATTTTAAGCACAAGGATAATGGCGGATATCAGGCTTTGGGAGCTTCAGGAGCAGTTTCAGCTGTCGTTTTTAGTTTTATTCTCCTTATGCCAACCTCAGGGATGGGTATAATCTTTATACCGGGTATTCATTTTCCAGCAGTTTTTTTCGGCCTTGCCTACCTTGCCTATTCTGCTTATATGAGTAAAAAAGGAAGGGACAATATTGGACATGATGCCCATTATTGGGGATCAGTTTGGGGCTTTGCTTTTCCGATAGTTTTTAAACCGGTATTGTTTCTTGTTTTTCTTGATCAGGTTAAGGGATATTTTGGTTAGTTTTGTTCGTACTTTTTTAATCCCTTTAAGGTTTTGTAAATATTATTCAATATTTAACTCTGTTTATGAAAAATGAAAAAGTTGTCATCGTTGGTTTCGGTACCCTGTTGCTGCAGGAATCACTCAATGATACTGTCTCGAAGGAAGAAAAAATTATCTATACTCCGGTAATTGTAAAAAATTACAAAAGACTATTTAATTTATTGCCTGATCACTATGAAGCTGATAACAAACTTAGAAATGATTTTACTGAAACCGGCGCTCATAATATAGAAGCTGCCAAAGGTTTTCATTTCAACGGCCTTTCTTTTGATGCTGATTATTCTGACCTTGAAAACCTTGACAAAAGAGAACGCTATTATAAACGTTCTGAAGTTCCTTATTTTGATTTTTACTCAGAAAAAGAACTCGGTGTTTGTCATGTTTATGAATCACCTCTTAATGCAAGGTGGATTCAACGGGATATAAATAAGTTACTGCCTCTTTGGAGAGACATTGTTTATGCTCGTACGGGAGCATACAGAATAAGTGAAAAATTCGGTAAAATGTATGATGAAACGACCTATCTTGGTGATGGTTATACTTTGATGATCGATCATTATAAAGATTATCTGGATGAATTGTCAGATTTTGATTCTGTCAGATTAAAGTATTTAAAGTAGATTTATTTTTAATTTTTTAATAGCGAAGATATGAGGGAAAAAGACTTTTCTATTTTTAATAAAAAAATTAATACAAGAATTACAGGCGGACATTTATGGAAGGTCCCTTCTCAGAAATCTTCCGGAGGAATTGTTAAATTGGATAAAAATACCCGTAAAATTTCCATATTTCTTCATCCTGATAATAAATATATTGATTTACAGAATGGCATTTATGCCCTGATAAAAGACCTGCATCCTTTTTTTTATCTTTTTCTTGTTCTGATTAAAAAATTGCCTTCACTAATGATGTTGGCACCTATTACTTTAACGGTCCTTTTTTTGGCTGTTGTTACTGTTTGGGGGGAGTTTATCATTTACTGGGTTTTTCTGAAAGAAAATACAATGACCGTATTTGGTGTTTTTATCAGACAGGCCGCTTTTTATAGTACGATACTTTGTATTCTTTTTATTTATTTTTTTCCTGTTTTGTTGAAAGGGGAACAGGATAGTTTTATCAAGGCGTTAAATAATCGGTTTTTTAATCGTGAACAATTAAAATCACGTCTTGTTTTTCTTTTAAAATTTCTAAGAAAAAGAAAGTTGATCTCTGAATGTGAAATCTGGCACCCCGATATTGCTAATGAAAACCATGATTGGGTTGGCAAAAGTTTAATCCCTGCCTTAACATCCCTGAATTTAAAAACTGAATTACATATCCGAATTGATGAAAGAAGTTTAGTAGAAAACTATTTACAGAGTCTTTCAGAAACCCACCTTATATGGGCAGAATATGAAGTAGAACAGGATGGGGATGTCTGGAATTCTATGGCTTCCTGTATAGAATTTGAATACCTTGAAAACTGGGAGAAAAACTTATTGGGTGTTTATGTTTTTGCATCAACTGCAAGCATTTCTGATAAATGGAAGTCTTTGAAAGGTACTGAAAATGACGGAGTTTTGAATAATGCTGTCTCGCTCAGATTAGTTAATGTTATGATAGAACATTTCAAGGAAAGGTTGTTTACTGAGGAAGATCAAAAGAAATTGATTTCCAATCAGCTTTTTGCTTCCCGCTGCCTCAATGATTATGGTATACTTTCACCGGCATTGAGATATACTGACGATGTTTGGGAGATTGATAAGAAAATAATTACCCTTTTAATTGATAATGTAAAAGAAGATATGAAATTTATGGATTCCTTTCTTCAGAAGGAAATCCTTAAGATTTCTAAGTTGATCGATGACCCTGTATCAGCTATTAAACTTACTAATATTCAGCTCGGAGAGAGTATTTTTAATGATAACCGGATAAATGCTATAAGATTATTTGTACGTGTTATTTATGATTCTGAACAGTATAAGATCCTGAAAAAATACTGGCCGTTAGTCATTAAAAATATAAACCAGGATTTGGATTCAGCTAAAGATGTTTACAGAATAATAGGAGTTGACTATCTTAAAAAATTGGCGCTCATCTTTGAACGTGCTGCAATGTATGATGAGGCGGTGCGTGCTTTAGATTTCATTGAAACAGTTTTGCCGTTTATGGGAAAGGTCGGTAAGGCAAGAATTAAGGAACGCTTGGGTAATTTTGAAGACTCGGTTATGGATTTACTAGCAATTCTAAGTGAATGGGAATCAGGAGGTATTGTGCTTGATGAAAAATCTGTTGTTGATCTGAGACTGCATATTTCCTGGACTGTTGTAAGTGGAAGGCTTGTAGTATTTAAAAATCAGGGATTACAAAATATTAAAAAAGCAAAAGGAATGTTATATTCTCACTATGACTCAGTTAGAAATAGTGAACAAACTTTAAGATTGTTTAATATTCTCGCCAATTTTGAAGAATGGGAGGATAATCTGGAAGCTGCTCTTGAAAATTATGAGTTGGCACTTAAAATCCCAGGGGTTACTCAGTCTGAACTAAGCAACCTTTTAGTCAATAAAGGAATCGCACTCAGGAAATTATATCAATATAAAAAATCAGTGTTTTTTGGTGAGCTGGGAGTTGAAATTAAAAATGCGATAGGGGATGCCAATCAATTGCCTATTGCCCTACATAACCTTGCACAAACTTATATAGAAATGGCTTTTACCGTTTCTGTATTCAACAAGAAAGGGCACTGTCTCTATAAAGCACTTGATTCTGCTAAAACAGGCCTAGATATACTCAGGTCTACAGGCTCGGTAAAGAAAAAAGGACAGTTACTTGCCGAAAAATTTATTGTTGACTATGAGTTGTTAAAACTTAATGATATAGCTTTGAATACTGTTATGGCCTCTTTTCTTGATCTCAAGAATTGGCTCACTATTGAAAATGATAAGGGGCAGGGTCAAAGTTATGATTGTAATGTGATAGTTTCTGAGTTATTAACAAATATTGGTGAATATCACGGTGATTCTATTTCTTATGCCTTACATTGGAATCCTTTTGATAATTTGTAATTTTAGAATCTTTTCAATTTCTTAATCTTTTTATTCCTGATTTATTTCTTTGCCTTTTTATTCTTTTTGCAATAAATTATTTCTCTTTTTAGTCTTTGCAGGAAATTATTTTTAATACATAACTTCTTAATAGTAGTCTTTAGATTATATATTTTTCAACTCTTTTTTTGTACTTTTGTCTTAACGAAATTTATTAACTAACCACAAAAGTACCCGAATTATGGCTTTTTATAACAAACTGGGAAAAATCCCGCACAAGCGGCATACTCAGTTTCGAAAGGAAAACGGGGAATTGTACTCCGAAGAACTCGTTAGTACAGAGGGATTCTCGGCAAATTATTCTCTTGTATACCATGCACATCCGCCTACTTTGGTCAAAGAAGTCGGTGAAGCTTTTAGTGTTGCTCCGGAAGTTGCGGTAAAAAAGAACCTGAAATCACTTTCATTGCGTTGTTTTGATGTTCAGCCGAAAGCAGATTACCTCGAAAGTAGGGTGGTCCTGATGCTTAATAATGACTTGCAGATAGGCGTGGCTGCTCCGAAAGGTGAAAAAATGGATTATTTCTATAAGAATGCCGATGCAGATGAAATGCTCTTTATTCACGAAGGGGAAGGAACAGTGCACACAATTTATGGTGAACTGGATTTTGTTTATGGTGATTATATCATTCTTCCCAGGGGAACAATTTATCAGATTGAATTCAAAACTGAATCTAACAGACTTTTTGTACTCGAATCTTTCAGTCCTATCCGTTTCCCTAAACGTTATCAAAATGGACAAGGACAACTGATGGAACATGCCCCCTTCTGCGAAAGGGATATACGTACTCCTCAGAATCTGAAAACTCATGATGAGGAAGGTGATTTTAAAGTGATGATCAAAAAACAGGGTATGATGTTTCCCTATACCTATGCTACACATCCTTTCGATGCGATTGGTTGGGACGGATATCATTATCCTTTTATCTTTTCAATTCACGATTTTGAACCCATTACGGGTAGAGTTCATCAACCCCCTCCGGTACATCAGACTTTCTCCGGGGCAGGCTTCGTAGTTTGTTCTTTCTGTCCCAGAAAATATGATTACCACCCGCAATCTATTCCTGCACCTTATAATCACAGCAATATAGATTCCGATGAGGTCCTCTATTATGTTGATGGAGATTTTATGAGTAGAAATAATATTGATAAAGGTCAGATTACACTGCATCCCGGTGGTATTCCGCATGGACCGCATCCCGGTGCTGCAGAACGTAGTATAGGAATCGAAGGAACCGAGGAACTCGCTCTGATGGTAGATCCTTATAAGCCTTTTCAGATTACTAAAGCAGCCATGGAAATTCAAGATCCTGAGTATTATTTATCATGGTTAAACCATTAATTTATAAATTTGAACCTATGGTTTTTATTTGGGGGAATTATAATATACTTAGTTTGATTTCAGAACGATGCAAAAATATGATTGCTATCATAAGCAGTGCTATGTGGTAAGTTTATGGATTTATAATTTTTGCAAGGTCTTATGGCTTCCATTATCTATTTTATTATCAAAAAAATGTGTTAATCTTTTAAAAAAAATATCATGGCAGAGAATTTAAAAAATATCGAAAATACCTCTTATGAAATTGAAAAAATATTTGAAGAAGCTGAGGACTTCTTGCCTTTAATGGGTACTGACTATGTTGAAATGTATGTTGGAAATGCCAAACAATCGGCACATTATTATAAAACAGCTTTCGGCTTTCAATCATTGGCATATTCTGGCTTGGAAACAGGTGTTAAAGATCGAACTTCCTACGTTTTAGTTCAGGATAAAATTCGTTTGGTATTGACAACTCCTTTGGTAGAAGACAGTCCCATTGCTGAACATATTAAAAAACATGGTGACGGAGTTAAGGTAGTAGCTTTGTGGGTTGATGATGCAACCAAAGCATATGAAGAAACTATCAAAAGGGGAGGTATTCATTTTATGGAACCTACGGTGGAAAAAGATGAACATGGTGAAGTAGTTCGCTCAGGGATTTATACTTACGGGGAAACTGTTCATATTTTTGTTGAACGCAAAAATTATAATGGGGTTTTTCTTCCAGGTTTTAAAGCCTGGGAATCTAATTACAATCCTAAACCGGTAGGTTTGAAATATATTGACCACATGGTGGGGAATGTTGGTTGGGGACAAATGAATAAATGGGTAGATTATTATGCCAAAGTAATGGGTTTTGCTAATCTTATTTCTTTTGACGATAAAGATATATCTACTGAATATACTGCTTTGATGTCTAAGGTGATGAGTAATGGCAATGGACGGGTTAAATTTCCAATTAATGAACCTGCTGAGGGAAAGAAAAAATCTCAAATAGAAGAATATATAGACTTCTATCAGGGGGCTGGAATCCAACATGTTGCGGTAGCTACAGATGATATATTAGGTACAGTTAAGGAAATGACCGCAAGAGGAATTGAATTTTTATATGTCCCTGGTTCTTATTATGATACGGTTCTTGACAGAGTTGGAGAAATCGATGAAGAAATATTGAAACTTAAAGAATTGGGAATTCTCGTTGACAGAGATGATGAAGGGTACTTGCTTCAAATTTTTACAAAACCTGTAGTTGATCGTCCGACTATGTTTTTCGAAATAATTCAGCGTAAAGGGGCACAATCTTTCGGAAAAGGAAACTTTAAGGCTTTGTTTGAGTCTATCGAAGCTGAACAAGCTAGAAGAGGAACCTTATAGTACACTAAAGCTTTTTTATTATTTTATACGGATAAACAATAATTTGTTTATCCGTTTTTTATTGTCTTAAAAGTTTTTATTGATTGATTGATTATTAATAAACAAATTAATGCCAATGTTGATATTTTAAATAGTCATATAATTAAAAATAAACTATTGAGTCGCCTCTTTAATTAAGGAGTTTAAGGGGTGTTTTGGATATTATTTAATATTTTATTCTGTATATGTTGTAATTTGTAAAATTTTTTATAACTTGAGTTGTATCACCCGACGCCCGCCCTGGTTATAATACAAATTTACTTCTATTATGAGAAAGGAATTATTCCCATTACTTTTTCT
>CAJQOX010000307.1 GCA_905480075.1 uncultured Aureispira sp.
CCTCATCATCAAGTTCAGGACATTCCTCTAATTCATCCTCAAGTTCAGGGCATTCATCGCCCAAAGCAAAAAAGAACTGGCAGACAAAAGGAAATGACAACATTGATGATAGCAAACATTTTCTGGGTACAAAAGATGCTGCGGACCTTGTTATTAAAACCAATGGTAATGAACATGCAAGGCTTAAAGTTGACGGTAAATTGGGGCTAGGTACTTCAACTCCAACTGAAACCTTGGATGTTGATGGTACGGTAAGAATTAGATCGGGAGCTGCATTAGGTCATGTTGCTATATCTGATAATGATGGGAAAGTGGTTTGGACAGATCCAAATACATTGTTGACGACAGGTCCTCAAGGTCCTGCAGGTGCTGATGGAGCTGATGGTATAGATGGCTTAGACGGTGCCACCGGTCCACAAGGTCCACAGGGAATAGCAGGTACCGACGGAGCAGACGGTGCCACCGGCCCACAGGGTCCACAAGGAATCGCCGGAAATGACGGAGCCGATGGAGTAAATGGAGCAGATGGTGCCACCGGCCCACAGGGTCCACAAGGAATCGCCGGAAATGACGGAGCCGATGGAGCAAATGGTGCAGACGGCGCCACCGGCCCACAGGGTCCACAAGGAATCGCCGGAAATGATGGAGCAAATGGTGCAGATGGCGCAACCGGCCCACAAGGTCCTCAGGGTCAGTCAGGAACAGATGGTTTATTACCTGCTGCATCAGATCCCGGTAATGTTCCTCATTGGAATGGAACTGCCTGGTCAGTGAATTCTACATCCTTGGATTATGATGGTACAAATCTTGCCCTAAATGACAACCCTTTATTAATCAGAGGTCCCGGAGATTTTAATCACACAATCAGATATTTCGGAGGGGCATTTGACGGACCTTTGATTCAGGGGTTTAACAGTATTGTCCTAAAGACAGTTACCGGAGGAGATGATAGTGGGATTTTTATGACCAATGATCGTGTTGGAATTGGTACGACCAATCCTACAAATGGAAAGTTACACGTTCAGTCTTCTTATGGTGTTGGTTTTAATTATGCTTATCTTTCTTCCAACGGATCTATTGGCACTTGCGGAGGTTGTGGAGGAGAGGTTTCTATATGGTCACAAAGACGAGTGGCTGCTGAAGAGTTTAATGCTTTCAGTGATTCAAGAATTAAAAAAATCATCGGTGTTTCTGACGCCACTGAAGATCTTGATAAACTGATGCAGGTAAAAGTAACGGATTATAGTTTTATTGACAATATTTCCAAGGGAGATGAAATTCAGAAAAAAGTAATTGCGCAGGAACTGGAAAAAATTTATCCTGTAGCTGTTAATTTAACAACCGGGATTATTCCTGATGTTTATAAACTTTCAGAAATTAATAATGGACATGTACTTGTTGAAAATGATTTTAAATCAGGAGACAAGGTTAAGTTGATACTTGATGAAAAAATAGAGATTGTCAAAGTTATATCAGCAAACAACAAAGGGTTTACTGTTGATTTGGATTATAAAGGGAAAGTGTTTGTATATGGAAAAGAGGTCAGCGATTTTAGAACGGTGGATTATGAGGCACTTTCAATGTTAAATGTGTCCGCCACTCAGGAATTATACAGAAAAATAAAAGAATTGGAAAAAGCCAATGAAAAAATTAATCACCTTTTGAATGAAATGAATAAACTGACCGGAGAGAATTTAGATTTGAAAGCTCAGTTATCGGATTTAAATCTTGTGAAGAAACAGGTTAAAGAAATTCAGGATTTAATAAATATTTCTTCATCAAAATAATTAATTAAAAATTAATTGATATTTTTTTATAAAAAAAGCAATCCCGTTGTCTCACGAACAGCAGGATTGTTTTTTTTTATTATTTAATAAGTATGATACATGTTGCTTTTTTCTGACAAATTATGGTTTTAAATTACTGTAAATTAATGTATTATATGTTTGTTTTTGTTTAAAAAATATTATAAAATGAATATTTTGTAATTTTTTTAATATTTATCTTGCCATATTATTGTGGTATACAAACGAGGTAGTAGACTCTATAATACCTTTCAAAAAGTTCTTAATCTTGCAAATCGGTTAATACCGATAGATTTAAAATATATAATAACAGTACTAAAATTGAGTTGTCTTCAAATTTTGTCACTTTGGAAGACATTTGTTTATTGCTAAAGGCGGCAGAGTATTCTCTTACTCTGCCTTGCAATAACTTTTAAGAAATTTAAGATGCGAAGTGTGGAATGTTATCTTTTTATTGTCAGTTTAAAGATAACAAAAAAAATTGGCGGAACACAAAAGGTGTTCTGCCTTTTTTTATATTAGCTTCAGATGTAAAATGAATTATCTTTTCGGTCCATTAATCTTTTTAAACTTTATTTATTTCTACTTTTAATAAAAAAAAAGCCACTTTCTGATCCTGGAATTTTATCTTATTAAGTTCCTGCCAAATTTTAAATAAACTGATAATTTAGTTTTCAGCATTTATGTTAAAATCTGTTCTAATCTCTTTATTGTGTTTTTCTTGTCAGATTATTCATGCCCAAAATCATGAATGGGCACCGGTAAGTGCTGAATGGCATTACACTCATGTCTATGCAGGTTTACCTCCAAACTGGCCCTTTGTGAGCTCTTATTATGATTATAATAAGGTAAACTCTGTAAAAGATACCCTTATAGGAAATAAAATGTGCAGGCATTTAATCAGTGAGAAGTTTAATTGTTCAATGTGGGGATATACTGCTACGGAATTTTTTATGTATCAGGATAGTGGTAAGATATATCACTGGGATGCACAGCTATCATCTTTTCATCTTTTAATGGATTTTAATGCCAATGCCGGGGATAGCTGGGCAATACCACCCTGGATTCATGACAGTTCAAATTATGTCATGGACACCTCTTATGCTTATGTTGATTCTGTAAGCTATGTACAGATAGGTAATGATACTTTTAAAAGACAATATGTTACCTACTCCCTGCACACTTCAATGGGAATAATGAATACTTATGCAGACTCAATTACTGAAAAGTTGGGTAATCACAGGCAGATGTTGCCTTTCGAATACGCGCTCTGCGATGTTGAATATGATATAGGTTTGCGATGTTATTCCGATTCTTCAATTGGTCTATACAAATCAGTTCCTTATAGTTGTGATACTGTAATTTCTGTTTATAGCAGGACTCATGTTTTGCATGATAAAAAAGAGGATTTTCAGATTTTTCCCAATCCTTCCTGTGATTATTTAACTATTAAGAACGGAAACTCTGAATTAAATAATTATTCTTTCTCAATTTATAATCTTACAGGTCAGTTAATAAAAGAAGGAAGAATCCTTCAACAAAATCAGGAAATTGACATCCGGGATTTATCTGCTGCTGTTTACCTTATACATTTTGAGGGTGATGAAGGCAACTTTGTCAGAAAGTTAGTTAAAGCAGAATATTAATATATTAGATTCATGTTTATTTAATAATTAACAGGAGGGGGAATTAACTTAATTCAATAAATCTTGTGAACTTCTTAATTTCAATGATACACTTTATAAAATAAAATGTGCAATCGGTTTTTCTATAGTGTTTTTAATTGATTGGTATTCAAATATTTTTTATATTTTTACCTCACCAATCAACAATCACCAAAATCAATTAAAACCAATGGAGGAAATACTTCAGAAATTACTCAACGACCAATTGTTGCTCTTTGCTACTCCCATATTTCTACTGACCATGTTTGCCGAAGCCTGGTACAGCCACAAAAGGCAGCTGGGATTATACGAAAAAAAGGATGCAACTACTTCTGTAATTTTAGGGATCGTTACCCTTTTCTTCGAATTCAGCTTTAAATTGGCAGCCCTCTTTGTTTTCGAGATGCTCCACGATATCAGCCCCTTAAGGGATGTGGTAGAACGGCAATGGTGGGCTTTGGTACTTCTCTTTTTTGCCGATGATTTTTCTTATTACTGGTTCCACAGAATGAATCATGAAGTGCGTCTGTTCTGGGCGGGACATGTCAATCACCACTCTTCGGTCTATCTCAACTACGCTACTGCTTTGAGACAAGGGGTTGGAGAAAGAGCTCATAAATATCTCTTTTGGCTGTGGTTGCCCTTGTTAGGGTTTGATGGCTTAACTATTTTAACTATGATGTCTGTTAATCTGATATATCAGTTTTTTACTCACACTGAACTGGTCAGAAAGTTTCCAAGACCTATAGAATTTATCTTCAATACGCCCTCGCATCACCGGGCACATCACGCCTCGAATACCCGCTATCTCGACACGAATCACGCAGGGGTACTGATTATTTGGGATCGCATTTTCGGTACTTTTTCAGAGGAACTCGATAGTGAAAAACCAATCTACGGCCTTACCAAAAATATAGAAACCTACCGTTTTCCCGATGTGGTCACCCACGAATACGGTGCAATATGGCGGGATGTCAGGCGGGCGGATAAATTCTCCGATAAGTTGAAGTATATCTTTTATGCCCCGGGATGGAGTCATGACGGAGAGGATTTGAGGGCAAAAACCCTGAGGAGTAAACTGAAGGAATAGAGCTTTTGCCTTTTAATCGATCATCTTTATATTTATTATTATCATCAGGTAATTAATTCATCATTGTGGGTAAACCTAGTGGTTTTGGTTTAAATATTTAGTATTCAAGTTGTTAGAGCGTTTTTTAATATAAAAAATAGTCCAGAAAAATCGACACTTTCCAAAAGTCCCCGAAAATCGACACTTTCCAAAAGTCCTGAAAAATCGACACTTTCCAAAAGTCCTGAAAAATCGACACTTTCCAAAAGTCCCCGAAAAAGCGACACTTTCCAAAAGTCCCGAAAAAGCGACACTTTCCAAAAGTCCCGAAAAATCGGGACTTTCCTCAAAATCACTCCCGGCCAATAACAACCTTGCGGCTTGTAAATCCATTCTTTCCGGATATCTTTATCATATAAGTGCCCTCATAAAGAGTCTGTACGTCAAAATAGGCTATCGTCTGCCCCTTGTTTAATTGCTTGTGCATCAACAGCTTTCCGGTAATATCATACAACGCTGCCTGAAGGTCTTCCTTAACAAGCCCATTGACCTGAATGGCGATCAGGTCCGATGCCGGATTTGGAAATACGGTGTAATTCAGGGATTCAATTTCTGTTTTCGATATAGCTGTTCCCCCGGTATAAATAGTGGTGCTTTCAGAAATAGTACTGATCTTCCGGTTGGCATAAATACCGTAAAAAGTAGGTCCCACGGCATAAGGATATTCAGAATTCCAGTTGGCATCCACGGTACAGAAATAAGCATAAGTGCCTCCGGGATATTCAGGCGTGACACAGTTTCTGCCGTTGTGCGCATCAAGATAGTCTTCGCTTGCATTTGTTACCCACTCGTAATCCTCTCTGAAATAGCCAAGAAAATAGGTGGTA
>CAJQOX010000308.1 GCA_905480075.1 uncultured Aureispira sp.
GATCAGTCCGTCGCCGAATGGCAGTTGAGCCTTTCTGATGGCAGCCTGACCACTCCTATGGAGTTTATTGATACGGCAGGCTGCAGCTTTGAAGAGCATGTTAATCCGGAATCACTGAGTTATTATAATCCCGAAGAGTATTTTGTGATTCGGCAGCACCTGGATAATCTATTGGTAATTCTTGGTGATCAAAAGGTTTCTATTGGGATTATTTCTCCCTATCGAGAACAGGTTGTTTCCATTCAGGATGCTATAGTTAAAGATTTCGACCATTTTCCTGATGCTGAGATTGAAGTTAATACTATTGATGCCTTTCAGGGGCAGGAAAGGGATGTAATTTATATCTCTATGGTCAGGTCTAATGATTCTGGTGAAATTGGCTTCCTGAAAGATACCCGCCGTATGAATGTGGCTATGACCAGGGCTAAAAAGAAACTTATTATTGTTGGTGACAGTGCAACGCTTGCAAGTTTTAAATTTTATGGTAATTTTCTGGATTATTGTGACCTGCATAGTGCTTATGGCTCTGCATGGGATTGGCAATGATTGATTTTTTAATTTATTATGAGGCTCCGTTATTCAATTTTTTACTAATTATACATTTTTACAAACTTCATTTTAATAATGTAGCAGGCCCCTCCGGACTTTCTAAGCTCAATGATACTTTAATGGATAACAGAAGGAGGTGTAGCATTCTTTGATTTAAACTGTGATAGTTTAGAAGATCTGTGCTTTTCCGGTGGCAGAAACCAGGATGCTTTGTTTGAAAATAATGGGGGATCGGACCTTTACAGATGTTTCTGTTTCGGCAGTAAATACAGTTTTCGATCGATTTTTGATTGGTTTTTCTTTAGTTCTTTACCTGGAGATATTTTTTTTCTCTTGTGGTGTTGTAATTGAAAAATATTAATTACCTTAACACTAAAATAATACTTTTTGTTTTATTTAACATTTTATTAAATCTGAATAATATAATATGTACTTTGTTCGTTATATCTTGTCGGTACAAAAGGCTTTAAATTAAGCTTTTTCCTGCCCTTTTTAATTTTATTTCCCGATTTAGTTAATTGATTAAATTTTGAACTTCCCACTTTTGCTGATTTCTCTATAGCAGAATTAAGTTATTTTTAACATTCTGACTTTTACTTTTTAGAATTAATACTACCTCTATGCTAGCTTTTTTACAAACTTATTTTAAAAATATTTTCGTTGCAGCTTCTTTGGTCTTCTTTTTTAGCACTAATAGTTTTGCAACTCATTATACGGGATTTGATTTGACATATACTTGTGTCGGACCCAATCAATACCTTGTGACATTAAATGTTTACAGAGATTGTAACGGTGTCGGTGTAGGTTCTTCACAGGTGATTAATTATAGTTCTGCTACTTGTGGTGTTTCCGCAAGTCTCTCACTTAGTGTGCAATCTGTTACAGATATCACGCCCCTTTGTCCTTCTGTGCCAAGTGCATGTGGTGGTTCAGGTAGTATTGGAGTGGAACATCATGTTTTTCAAGGTACACTTACCTTACCTCCCGGTTGTAATGATTGGGTGTTGTCTTCATCGTCTTGCTGTAGAAATAATGCTATAACCAACCTTTCAGGTCCGGGGTCCAATAGCATTTATGTGCAAACCACGCTGGATAATACGGTGACCCCTTGTAATAGCTCCCCTTCCTTCTCCAGCAACCCTCAACTTTTTGCCTGTGTAGGGCAAGCTGTTAATTACCAGCAACTTGCTACAGATACTGATGGGGATTCTCTGGTGTACTCAATGGTTAACTGTTTACAAGGGAGCACTTCAGGTGTTACTTATAATGCAGGTTTTAATGGCTCAAACCCACTTACAGACCCCATAACTTTAAATACTCAGACTGGTGAAATCTCCTTTACTGCTTCTCAGACTCAGGTTGCTGTAATGTGTGTGCTAGTTGAAGAGTACAGGAATGGTGTGCTTATTGGAACAATTATGCGCGATATTCAATTTAATATTACCAACTGTAATAATACAATCCCATCTGTTACCGGGATAAATGGCTCTGCAACTGTATTTGATACTACTGTTTGTGAAGGAGGGCTTATTTGCTTTGATGTTGTTTCTACAGATATCGATCCTGGACAAAATATTACTTTGACTTATTCAAATAATATTCCCGGGGCTACTTTTACTCAAACAACTACCGGCTCAAATGTTACAGGTACTTTTTGTTGGAATACAACTTTAGGAGACCAGGGAACTTATGTCATTGCTGTTACTTCATTGGATGATGCCTGCCCGATTCTGGGACAGAATACACAATCTTATACTATAGTAGTTGGCCCTAATCCTAATCCTCCGGTTTTTGCAGGTGTCGATGTCCCTATTTGCTTGGGGGATACAGCTTCTCTTACTGCTACAACCACTGCTCCTCCAGCGACAATTGTAGGCTTTGATTGGACTCCTTCTTCGAATCTCACTACAACTACGGGGCCAAATACACAGGCTTTTCCTTCTGCTACAACTTCCTATACTGTTGCTATGACTACGAATGATGGTTGTATTTCACAGGATGCTGTTTCTGTAATTGTAGAGGACGATCCTGTTGCTTCAGTCTTTCCTGAAACAGGAGATGCCTGTGGAGGTGCTAATTTTGCACTTACAGGGACTTCAGATCAGACTGGTATGACTTTCGAGTGGTTTGGTCCTTCTTTGGTTTCATTGGGCTCAGGAACTGTTTCGGGAACTCAATCTGTTTTGTCTGTCATTATTCCAGCTACTGCAGGTACTTATGAATATATTTTACAGGTTACTAACCCAACGACAGGTTGTATTACAACAGATACCTCTTTTATAACAGTAGGAACTCCTCCTGTTTTGCCAAGTTGTGTCAATATTTATGCATCAACAGCCGGAAATGCTGCAAATGCAGGTACTCAGGCCTCTCCGGTAACACTCGTTGAAGCATTAAGCAGAGCTGCTTGTAATAATGCTGTGATAAAGTTAGCTACAGGTACTTATAATATTGATAACCCACTTTCAATAGGTAGCTTTGTTACTATTGAAGGCGGATTTTTAGAAGCGTCTGCATGGACAAAAACAAGTACTCCGGGGCTTACTGTTATTAACAGGACTACCGCCAACCCTGAAGGTGCAGTAAATGCTCAGCGTTTAGTTGCTTTTTATGGCAATGGTAGCACTGGATTCCGTTTTCAGGATATTACTGTTGCTACAGATGATGCCAATCAACCTGGTATGTCTACCTATGGTTTTCACCTCACCGGATGTTCTTCTTATGATTTTGTCCGTTGTCAGATCTTACCGGGTAATGCTGGTGCCGGCGCATCGGGTACAGGTGGTGTAGATGGCGCAAGCGGGGGTAATGGAGGGAATGGAGTTAATGGATCTGACAATGGTTGTGTACAACATAATGGTGGTTCCGGTGGATCTTCTTCTTGTTGTCCAGGTGGACAGGGAGGTGGAAATGGATGGTCTGACTGTGGTAGTCGCAATGCTATTAATGGTTCATCAGGGGGCTGTAGCGGTGGTGCTGGCGGTGTCCGGGGTATTAATGATTGTGAAACCTTTGGTGCATCTAATGATCCTGGTGGTCCTTGTGGAAGACTTGAAATGGATGGTTGTCATGGTTCTGATGGGGCTAATGGTACCAACGGAACTGTAGGTGCTTTGGGAAGTATTGGTTCACATGTAGGGAATTTTTATGTGCCTGGTGGCCAAGGTAGTACAGGGGCAAACGGAACAAACGGTCGCGGCGGCGGCGGAGGCGGCGGTGGTGGTGCTGAAGATGGATTTGGTTGTAATGATGGTTCTGGATCCTCAGGAGGAGGTGGTGGTGGTGCTGGTTGTGGAGGCTTTGGTGGTAATGGTGGTCTGGGAGGTGGTTCTTCTTATGGATTATATCTAGTCCTTAATGGTACGGCAGCTAATGTTCTACAGTCCAATGTAAACTCAGGTATAGCTGGTGCTGGTGGTGCTGGTGGTGCTGTAGGTGCTGGTGGTAATGGCGGTAATGGTGGTAATGGCGGTGTTAGTGGGGGGAGTATTGGTGGTGGTGGTAATGGTGGAGATGGTGGAGATGGTGGTCTTGGTGGTGCTGGTCGCCCAGGCGAATCCATTAATATTCACCTGGAAAGTGGTTCGGCCTTAGTAACTTCTATTGTTAGCTTTAACCTGGCAGCTCAACCACAGATTCAGGTGACTAATATCAACTGTACAGATTCTGATGTTCAGTTTCAAGACATATCAAGCAGTGGTTCTACTTGGGATTTTGATGCTACAACGAACTTTGCTACACCAGCAACTGGTAGTTCAAACCCAGCTATCACTCAATATTCTAACATTCAACGTTATGATGTTGGCCTGGGAGCTGATTCTTACCTTGGCTTTCACAATGTTTCTTTCTCGAATACTATTTCTGCAAATATTCTTTCCAATGCTCCAGTTGTCGGCCCGGATACTTTTACTGTATGTGTAGGTGATTTTGCCGCATTTGAAAGTGAGTTTTTCGCAGATGCTTATACCTGGAATTTTAATGGTGCTGTTGCAAATCCCGGAAGTGTTCAAATAGCGAATGTGCAATTTAATACTCCTGGATTCTTTCCAGTTTCCATGTCAATGAGCACGGATTGCTGCGGCCCTACTCCTGAAGATTCTGTCTATATCTATGTTGTGCCTGTTCCTAATGTTACTCATTCTGGTAATGTGTCTATTTGTGAAGGTCAACAAACTACTTTAAGTCTTACCGGACTTACTGCGGCAGATTCTGTATTGTGGACACCTACTACAGATATGTTATCCATGACTCCCTCAGATATTATTGTGAACCCAAGCTCAAACACAACTTATACTGCTACTGTTCAGACAGTAACTAATGCTAATGGCAGGACTATTGTAAGCTGTCCTGTTGTGTTTAGTTTCACTGTGACAGTCAATCCTACTCCAAGTCTAACTTTCTCTCAGGTTGACCCTACCTGTAATGGCAATGGTTCTGCTACGGCTACGGTGTCTTCGCCTACGGGTGTATATAATTTTAACTGGTCTGATGGCTTTAATGATGCAGGTGTTTTAACTTCAACCAATTCAGGCCTCTCTGTTGGTAAGTTTCTTGTTACTGCAACAGAAACTGTAACAGGTTGTTCTGTGGTGGATAGTGTGACTCTTGTTCCCGGCGCAGGCGCTCCTTCTGTTTTTCTTCAGACTTCCACTCCGGCTACTTGTGGACAAAGTGATGGTACAGCAACTGTTAATACTATTGGTGGTTCGCCGCTTTTATCTTATATCTGGAATGATGGAAATACGAATACCTCAAGAACAGGATTGTCAGGAGGGGTTTATAGTGTGACAGTTACTGATGGGTTAGGTTGTGTTTCTTCTGTAAATTTTGACATAACAGAACAAAGTGCTTTGGTTATCAATTTTGTGGATTCTATTAACCCTCCTTGTACCAATTCAGGTATGATTGAAGTGGAAGCTACCGGAGGAACTCCTGTTGTTTCCTACTTATGGTCAAATTCCGAGACTACTCCTGCTATTACAGGCTTGAATTCAGGAACCTTTACAATTACTGCTACAGATTTTAATAATTGTACCGCTACTGCTTCTTTTACTTTGTCTTCAACTATTCCTGTGGTTAATCCTGTAGCAAATGCTACCTTGTCCTGTCCCGGAGATACAACGGGTATTGTTGTTAATGCTGCAGTAGGTGGTTTTCCTTATACTTATACATGGACTGGAGGTAACTCTGCAACTTTTCCTGCTAATCAGGATGTTGTAACAGATGTTGGTCCTGGCAACTATAATGTTACCGTTACGGACGCATCAGGTTCTTGTACTGCTACAGGTGCTGTATCTATTGCTGCCCCCCCTGCTTTTTCTGTTGAGGTGGATAGTACGGATGTTGACTGTTTTGGAAACAGTACAGGGGATGCCACAGTTACCGTTACGGGGGGTACTCCCACAATAAATGTCTTATGGTCGGCTGGTGCTCAGACTACTAATACTATATCTAATCTTGTTGCCGCAACCTATTTTGTTACTGTTACGGATAATAATTCTTGTGTTTTAATTGATAGTACTATCGTCAATGAACCTGCGGCAGCACTTGCTTCTACAATAACTGACTTTACGGATGTCAGTTGCTTTGCAGGAAATGATGGTGAAGCTGTTGTTACCCCTACAGGTGGTACGGTGCCTTATACCTATTTATGGTCTGATGGACAAACAGATTCTACAGCTACAGCACTCGTTGCAGGGCCCTATGATGTTACAATTACTGATGACAATAATTGTACGGTTACTTCCAGCATTACCATTACGGAACCTTCTGCTATTACCTTATCTTCTGCAGTAACTTCTGCTTTCAACGGGTCAGAAATTAGTTGTTTTAATGCCTGTGACGGTGAATTAACTGCAACGGCATCAGGGGGTACCGGAACGATATCCTTCCTTTGGGATGCTGTGGCAAGTAGTCAGACTACTGCTGTTGCTACTGGTATTTGTGATGGAATATTTACTGTTACTGCAACGGATGCCAATACGTGTACAGTTTCTTCTTCAGTAACAATTACAGAACCTGTAGCTGTAACGGCAACGATTCCGACTTCTACTTCTGTTACCTGTAATCTGGGGAATGATGGAGATGCGACTGCTGCAGGCGCAGGCGGTACAGGCGCTGTATATACCTTTTTATGGTCTGACGGACAAACTGATGCTATCGCAACAGCCCTTACGGCTGCTAACAGTCCCTATACGGTAACTGTAAGTGATATAAATTTGTGTACTGCTACTGAAACGGTAACAATATCCGAACCTTCTGCAATATCAATATCAAGTACTGTAACTTCGAACTTTAATGGGGCAGAAATTAGTTGTAATGCTGCCTGCGATGGTGAATTGACTGCCACGGCATCAGGTGGAACCGGAACAATTGCCTTCCTTTGGGATGCTTTGGCAGGTTCTCAGAATACTGCGGTCGCTACCGGAATATGTGACGGTGCTTTTACTGTAACCGCTACTGATGCCAATACCTGTACCGCAACGTCTTCTGTAACAATAACACAACCTTCTGCGGTAACTGCTTCAATTACCTCATCAACCTCAGTTACATGTAATGCAGGGAATGATGGTGACGCTACGGTTACTGCCGCAGGCGGAACAGGTGCTTTTACTTTCTTATGGTCTGATGGACAAACTGATGTAATCGCAACAGGTCTTACAGTGGCTGCAAGTCCATTTACGGTTACTATAAGCGATGCAAACAGTTGTTCTGTTACCGATATTGTAACAATAACAGAGCCTTCAGCGGTAACGGCTACTATTTCTTCTTCTTCTTCTGTCACTTGTAGTGGTGCTAATAATGGTGATGCTACCGTTTCTGCCGGTGGGGGAATAGGAACTTTAGATTTTATCTGGTCTGCAGGGGCGCAAACAACTGCTACGGCTACCGGCTTGACTGCAGGCCCACATACTGTTACGGTTACTGATGACAATGGCTGTTCAGTTACTGCCGGTGTAACAATTACTGCCCCTTCAGCAGTAACGGCTACTATTTCTTCTTCTTCCTCTGTAACCTGTAATTCCGGAAATGACGGTCAGGCTACTGTGGTAGCTGCAGGCGGTTCGGGCGCAGGGTATACTTTCCTCTGGTCCGATGGACAAACTGATGCAATCGCAACAGGTCTTACTGCTGCAGGTTCTCCTTTTACAGTGACAGTCAGTGATGCGGTTTCTTGTACAGCTACTGATGTTGTAACAATAACAGAACCTTCGGCAATAACTATATCAAGTACTGTAACTTCAGACTTTAATGGTGTAGATATTAGCTGTAATGCTGCCTGTGATGGTGAATTGACCGCAACAGCATCAGGTGGAACAGGGACAATTACCTTCCTTTGGGATGCTTTGGCAGGTTCTCAGAATACTGC
>CAJQOX010000309.1 GCA_905480075.1 uncultured Aureispira sp.
GTCTCATTCGGTTCTGCCGGATGAGGCCTTTTTTTGTCAATAAGCGCAAATTTTCTTTGTATGAATTAAACGTTTAATTCTTTCATCTTTAAATTCTTAAATTTTATAATTAATTGATTTGTATTTATTTGCTTGTGCAGGAGTTCTGTGATACGCTCTTCGGGAATGTATATCCTGAATGTAAGCACCGGTTCATCAGTACAGAATATCCGCGTTGTCAAATATTAGAGGGACTATACCTTTTGTGCAATCCGGCCTCTGCAGATTCTGCAGAGGCTTTTTTTATTTAATCATATATTGTATGGCTTTATTTTCTTAAACTGAAGTTAAAAATCAGTAACAGAATGAAAAATACATAGATTTTTTTGTGTTGACAGAGCAGATTATCTATCTTTGTATAACTGTTTAATCTTTTCAGGCAGTCAATCATCCCATGAGAATAAGAATATGAATCCATTTAATACCAAATCCTTACCTGCTCCCTTGAGAGCATTGGCAATAATAATGCAACGACTTTGGTTTGCATGGTGTTGCATGGCTACCCTTCTGATAGGCTTGGTTGCCCTGGTCTTTTATTTTGTCATCTTCAATTTTATTCCTGCAGTCAAAGCAAAAAAATACGCCTATTTTGTTACTAAATACTGGGGTAAATCTCTTTTGGCCGCTATGTTGGTACGGCTTACTTCAGAAGGAACAGAAAAGGTAGATTCGAAAGAGGAGAGTTATGTAATAGTAAGTAATCATGCATCAATAGTAGATATACCCGTTTGTATGTCGTCCTCTCCTTTACAGTTCTCATATCTGGCAAAGATAGAAGTTGATAGATTGCCAATAATCGGATATCTAGCAAGAAACATGCATGTCTATGTTGATCGCAAGAGTCTGGGAAGCAGAAAAGAGACCTTTGGCAGAATGAAGGCACATCTTGATGATGGCAATTCCATTCATATTTATGCAGAAGGGACAAGAAACAAGACAGATGAGATGTTGCTCCGGTTTTATGACGGAGCCTTTCGTTTGGCTATTGAGACACAGCGACCATTGGCGGTAATGACGATTTGCGGGTCAGAAAAGGTGAGTACACCCAAGTCTCCCTTTTTGGCAAGTCCTGCGCATGTGCATTGTATATGGGATGAACCTATTAGTACAAAAGGTATGACCCTGGAAAAAGATCTGAAACACCTGAAATCAATAGTCAGGGACAGAATTCTGTATAATCTTGAGCAGTATCATGCTTCCTATGAACTTTAGCAGGCCAAATTTGTTCACATCTTACCCTTTGAGGCATTTAGGAATGTCAAGTAGTCCTTTTGTGGTTTTTTTTGATATACGTTTATTTATTATGTGTGAATTTATAGTGGATTAGGTTGTCTAGTTAAGGTTTATTTACTAACTTAATACTAAATATTCCCACCAATCTTGTCTTATTTTTAACTGTTATTAAATATTCAATTATTTAGGTGGCTGATAATATCCAAATATTACATAAAAATGAATTGGATAAGATTTTATCTGATTCAGGAGATGATAAAAAAAAATTAGATCTGATTATTAAATTTTGCAGAGATAATTATAATATCACACATGATGTATGTCAGGAATATGCAGATGCCGGATTATTAATATGCGATAGCTTAAAACTATCTTCTCAAAAAAATATTTTAAATACTTATATTGCTTTTTTTCTTTGGCATAAAAATGAGCCTCAAAAAGCATTGTCTCTTATTCATTCTTTTTCAGATCAATTGCTTGAAAGTAAAAGTTACCTTGAATACAGTTTGGGTGTAATAATATGCAGTCTTATTGAATGGTCAAGAGGCAATGTTGAATTGGCCTTTAATTCAATTAACCTCGCCTTTGACAGTCTTGTAGACAAAAAAAACACAAAATTTGCTATTATCAGATTACACTGGACCCTTGGTGTTATATACTTTGACCTTGACGAAATTGAGGATTCTTATTATCATTATCAATTTTGTAAAGATTCGCTGTCTAATGAGACCGACTATAGTATGGTTGCATATATCAATGTGGGCCTTGCATCAGTATTAAAAAAACGAAATGAACTGAAGAAGGCAGCCGATTTGTTTGAAGAGACATTGGAGTATAGTACAAAACATAATGTTTGGATGGTAGAAGCACGGGCATGGCATGAACTCGGGCTATTGGAGATGATACATAAAAGGTATATCAGAGCTACTGAATTGATATTGAATTCAATAAAAATCAGGGAGGAAAATAATGCAATACCTGCCCTTGTCTCCAGTATGATTTCTCTTGCAGAAATTGATGTTGCTTTAAAGAAATATTCAGCTGCCGTTGAAAAGTTATCTGAGGTTCTTGAAATTTGTGAGGAAAAAAAATTGAAACCAAAAATGTCAGCTGTGTTTTTTCTTCTTTCAGAAGTAAAAGAAAAACAAAGTTCTTATAAAGAATCTTTATTGTATCTTAAGAAGCATTATTCTTTGGAGAAGGAATTAATCAATCTTTTAAAGAATAATAAGAATAAATATCTTCAATTAAATTATAAGGCAGAAAAAGCATTAAGGGAGTCAGAATCTCAGAAAATAATTAATAACAAACTTGTTGAGGCAAACGAGTTAATTGTCAGGCAAAAAAATAGTTTAAGTGCCAGGAATCAGGAGAAGGAAATCTTATTGAAAGAAATACATCACCGGGTCAAAAATAATCTGCAGATCATAACCAGTCTATTAAGTTTACAGTCTCAGACTATTGAAGAAAAAAGAATAAAGGAGCTTTTTAATAATTCTCAGGACAGAATAAATTCAATGGCTTTGATTCATGAAATGTTGTATCAGACCAATAATCTTTCTAAAATAAATTTCCATGATTATATTGTTCAGTTGATCAATAGTCTCGTCACTTCCTATAAAGGAATGAATCACAATATAGAAATAAAGCTGGATATACCTGAAATCTATCTTAATGTTGACACTTCAATTCCCTTGGGTCTTTTAATAAATGAAATCCTGACCAACTCTTTGAAATATGCATTTGATGAAAGTAATAAAGGGACCCTTACCCTGCATATTGGCGTTACAGAAAATAAAGATTATATCCTTGAAATTGGAGACGACGGTCCCGGGTTTTCAGATCCTGAAAATTTGTTTCAGCTTAAATCTCTGGGCTTGAATCTGATCCATAAATTAATCAGGCAAATTGATGGTGAAATAAAAAAAGATCAAACCAAGGCTGGCACAAATTATATAATTAATTTTAGTCAGATTGTATAATAGAGATAATCATAACATCTTTTTTTCAATCATCATTTTGGCTTTAAACAAAGAACCAATAGAAAAAGCATCCGTAATTTCGTTATTAATACACATATCAATTGCCTTGCTGAAAGGTAGTTTCATAACCTCTAATTCTTCCGTTTCTTCAGGTGCGGCATCTCCTTTTCTAAGTCCTTGTGCTACAAAGGTATAGGCGACTTCATCCGTTACAGAGTTTGAGGTGTGCATTTTGAGTATTTCGGTCCATTTTTCTGCCTGAAGACCCGTTTCTTCCAATAATTCCCTTTGTGCAGCAATAAGAGTTGATTCTGATCCTATAAGGCAGCCTCCTTCAGGGATTTCCCAACTGTATTCGTTGAGCGTATATCTGTATTGACCTACCAACCAGGTATTGTAATCATTGTCAAGAGGAACAATTCCCACCGCAATGTTTTTAAAGCTGACAACACCGTAAATGCCATCACCACCGGAAGGGTTAATAACTTTGTTTTCGATCACCTCTATCCATGGATTGTTGTAAACAGTCTTTGATTCAAGGGTTTTCCAGGGGTTTTTATTCAGGTCTTTTTTCATTTTTAAGTTTTATCAATTCAATAATTCATCCACAAGCATCCTTACACCTACCGATGCTTTCTTAGTTATTACTGAGAGGTTAGGGACATTAACAGAGGCAGGTTTTGGGTCAATAAAAAATTTGGGGACATTCGTTTCTACATAGTTGACCAATCCCGCTGCCGGATAAACCTGCATAGAGGTCCCGACAATAATAAAAATATCAGCAGTCATACAAATGTCTGCAGAAACTTCAATCAGCGGTACTGCCTCTCCGAACCAAACTATATGAGGTCGAAGCTGTCCCCCTTTTTCGCATTTGTCCCCCTTGTTAACATCAGTAGTACAATCATAAATCAGTGAAGGATCTAAGGTACTGCGTACCTTTTTGAGTTCACCGTGTAAATGCAAGACATTAGAAGAACCACCCCGTTCATGAAGGTCGTCTACATTTTGAGTGATGATGGTAACCTCATATTTTTCCTCCAGTTCTGCCAGTGCGAGATGGGCTTCATTAGGGTTTACCGTGTTGAGTTGTGCCCTTCTCTGATTATAAAAGTCCAGCACCAGTTCCATGTTATTATGCCATCCTTCCGGTGATGCTACTTCCATTACATCGTGACCTTCCCACAGGCCATCGGCATCTCTGAAGGTCTGAATTCCACTTTCCTGACTGATTCCGGCACCGGTTAGTACCACTATTTTTTTCTTTTTATCAAAGCCCCTTTTTTCTTTAATCAATATATTGCTCATATTCTCTGATTTTATTTTTCAATCTTTTTTCTATGTAAGGGTTTACGCCACCCAACATTTCGTGTATAAGGGTAGCCTGTTTTTTATACTTTCTTTTCTTGTTATTATCCCAGTGTTCAGGAGGGGGTTGAAGGTTGTTGATTCTGTCAGCCATTTTTACCATTCTAACTTCTGTGCCCTGTGCAATGATTCTGTTCAGGCTGTCTGTCATCTGATTTTCTTTTGGCAATTCGGTGTTTTTGGTGAGTGCGAGTACTCCATCGGCAACCCTGTTGCCAAATTCTCTGACTATATCATCATAGGAAATAGAAGTATCCTCAATTGTATCATGCAATAAGGCACATTGAATGGCGAAGGTGGCATCCAATGACGAATCGGAACTGATAATTAATGCATTTGCTACTTCCATGGCAACATTCGTAAAATGAACCACATAAGACATAACAGACCCCGGTACCTTCTGTTTATGATGTGCCTTGCCTGCAAATATCAATGTTTTCAGATAGAGATCCTGATCCCACATATCTTCATGTTTAGATTTTAAAATGAAAATATACTATATATAATTGTATTGACAAACGATATTAACAAAAAACGTAGAAACAGACTAAAGCTGTTTCTACGTTAAGGGAATTGGTGATGTGGTAATTCAGGAACTAAAAAAAATGGGAATAAATATATTTATCAAAATGAAAAATAGATTTCGAAATAATTAAAAATATCTTGGCATATAAATAATGCTGGTTTTAGGCAGTAATTCCTGCATTTGACTATGTTCTTGAGAATTCAGGTTGAAATCATTCATCCAAAAGTGTAGTTCTTTAAGATTTTTAAGTTTAGAAACAGATTCGGAAACTGTAGAAATTTCATTGTCAATAAGACTCAATACCTCAAGGTTTTTCATAGTAGAAAGGGTCTCAAACAGTACTTCAAGATCAATATCGGGATTGTTACCCAATTCCAATTCTTTGAGGTTTTCCAGTTTTCTGATTCCGACAGCAACCTGTTCTAATTCGTTGCTGCAGAGAATAAGTGTTTCTAAAGTTTGTAGTTTAGAAATGTTTGAGAAAGCATGACCCCAATCTAAAGAGGGGTTAGAACCCAAATGCAGGTATTTAAGATTTTTTAGATTGGAAACCTCCTCCGGAATCAAGTTTATGTCATTATTAGAAATGTCCAGATTGTTAAGTGTTTCAATGTTTGATAATTGAACAAAAGCAGATTTCCAGTTAATATTAGGGTTCTGTTTTAAATCCAGAACTTTCAGGTTTTTAAGTTGATCAATGTTCGGAGGTAAGTCTATCAATTTATTATTGATAATATTGACAACCTTTAAATTATTTAATTTTTGAGGATGTGTAAACACAGAAATCCAATTCATTTTAGGGTTGCCCTCCAAGTCAAGACTTCTCAGATTTGATAGCATACAAAACTTTTCAGGGAAATGGAGCAAGTTATTATAAGCCAATCCCAGATTGTTGAGGTTTTTAAGGTTTTTTATACTATTTGGTAAGGTTGTAAGGTTGTTTCCACCCAGGTTAAGCATTTCAAGGTTTTTGAGCTTGCCTATTTCGGAAGGTAATTCAGTAAGGTGGTTGTTCCACAAGTAAATTTTACGTAATTTCTTGAAATTTTTTATTGTTGAAGTCAATCTTCTCAACCTGTTATTTGAAAGGTCGAGTTCTTTGAGTTCTTTAAGATTCCCTATGTCAGGTGGCAAGTTTATTAAACGGTTGCCCCAGATTAACAACTTTTCGAGGTGAACCAACTGTCCGATATTAGATGGTAAATCTTTGATACGGCTGTTTCCGATGTCAAGAACTCGGAGGTTGGACAATTCTGCTAAATGAGAAAAAGCCATCACCCAGTTCAGCTTGTGGTTTCCTACCAGAACCAACTCTTCCAGATTCTCCATTTGTGATACAGAAGATGGAAGAAAATTCATTTTGTTTTCACTGAGGCTGAGTTTTTCCAGGTTTGGGAGTTGTGCTAGTAATTCAAAGGTAGCATCCCAATCTAAATCCGGATTTCCACCCAATTGTAGAACTCTAAGATTTTGAAACTTGACAATATTCGGAGATATTTTTGTTAAATTATTGTGGTCCAGATGCAATTTAAAGACTTCTTTTGGTGTTTGAAGTGCTTCTTCTATATCATAAAAAATCCTGGAGTTGTATTCAATATTCCCATTTTGCCCAAAAAGATTAACTGAGACAAAAAAAACAAAGAAAAATAAAATTACTTTCATAAATCAATAGAGGTTGTGTGTTCGTTGATAGACTGTAGATAGTTGACAAATACAAAAAAAACATATAAGTAATTGATAAATAACACCTAAAGAAAGCGGGGGGATCTTTGGATGAATTGATTATATAATTTCCCTTGATATCTAAAGCTAAGTAAAAATTTTGTTAATTAGGAATGTTTCGTGATATTTATCGTGTAAAGTCGGTTAATTGTGAAATATGATTGCGTTGGCTTTCGATTTGTTGTTTTTTTCTTTGTTGTGTGTTTTTTGAATAAAGACATTAAAGGATAAGAAAAAAAAATCTCTTTTATTTTTATGATAAATTTCTTTGCTAATTGATAGAAATAATTAAACTTTGCTGCTATAATTTTTTTTTCTGTCAGATTGGGTTTTAAATGAAATGTTTTCAGTCTGTCTTATTAAATAATATCAATACAATTAATCAAAATGCAGGACAAATTCGGGATTCTATCAAATAAAATCGCTGAAGCCAAATTAGGTGGAGGCATAAACAGAATTGAAAAACAACATCAAAAGGGAAAACTTACCGCAAGGGAACGGATTCATTTTTTGTTGGATGAAGGTTCTTTTGAAGAAATTGGTATGCTTGTTACGCATCGTTGTATCGATTTCGGTATGGAAAAGCAGAAATATTATGGCGATGGAGTAATTACTGGTTATGGAACGGTTAATGGTAGAATAGTATATGTGTTTGCACAGGATTTTACTGTTTTTGGTGGTTCTTTGTCTGAAACCCATGCAGAAAAAATATGTAAACTGATGGACTTGGCATTGCAGAACGGTGGTCCGGTAATCGGCCTTAATGATTCAGGAGGTGCACGGATTCAGGAGGGCGTTCAGTCTTTGGGAGGGTATGCCGATATTTTTTACAGGAACACCAGGGCATCAGGGGTGGTTCCTCAGATTTCTGCTATTATGGGCCCCTGCGCCGGTGGGGCAGTTTATTCTCCTGCTATTACTGATTTCATATATATGGTTGAGAATACCTCATACATGTTCATTACCGGTCCTAATGTTGTCAAAACGGTAACCAATGAGGAGGTGACTTCTGAAGAATTAGGAGGGGCTGTTACCCATGCTACCAAATCAGGAGTAACACATTTTACTTCTCCTGATGACATTGATTGTATTAATCAGATTAAAAGTTTGTTATCTTATATTCCTCAGAATTGTGAGGAAGAAACTCCTCGTGTTTCTTACACTGCAGGTGATGAAAAACGACCTGCCCTGGATACTATTTTGCCGGAAAATTCCAATCAACCCTATGATATGAGAAATATCATCGCAGAGGTTGTTGACAATGATTCGTTTTATGAGGTAAATAAGGATTATGCACAAAATATAGTGGTTGGTTTTGCAAGAGTGGCAGGAAGAAGTATTGGAGTAGTTGCCAATAACCCTATGGTCCTTGCAGGGTGTCTGGATGTGGATTCCTCTGTAAAAGGTGGCCGCTTTGTACGCTTTTGTGATTGTTTTAATATTCCATTGCTCGTTTTGGTCGACGTACCGGGCTTTTTACCTGGTACCGATCA
>CAJQOX010000310.1 GCA_905480075.1 uncultured Aureispira sp.
GCTCCGTCCCACATAAAGCTTTTATGCCAGGCGAGGTTGAAAAGGGCAGGGGCGTTGCGGGTTCCTGTCTGGTCGTCTATGCCGTGACTCAAATCGTGGTCGGTATGTGCAAAGGCATTATAGGGCGAATGACAGGAGGCACAGGATATGCTGCCGTCCCGCGAAAGGACAGGGTCGTAAAAGAGTACCCGGCCCAATTTTATTTTGGCGGCACTGATGGGATTATTGTCGAAGTTGTAATGTGGTTCAGGGAAATGGTCAGGATACTCATAGCTGTTTTGCAGTCCCCGGAAGGAGAGGACCGAAAAGGCGATCAGCAATAAGCAGAGATATCTTTTTTTCATCTTTTTATCCTGAAATTTTTGGCGATTTTATCGGCCATCCGCATGGCTTTTTTATTCGGACTCATGATTTCGTATTCTTTGCTCAGGTCGGTATTGTTCAGTAGTTCCTCTATCGGAAATTCTATGAGTATCTCTCCGCCTTTTTCAATATCCAATTCTACCTCCCGCATCGCATTAAAGGGATATTGATATCCACCGATATGGTACTGAAAGAGATTATTGCGCGCCGGACAGGCAGCGGTTTTTCCCTCCAGCTTAAAATTGATATATCCACTCTGCCAGGTCCAGTACAGGCCATTCGTAGGGTCCAAATCACCGCCAAAGGCACCCGAACTGCTCGTCAGACTGTCTATGCCCAGCTTAAATTGAATGCGGTCGGGCGTTTTTAGTTTATCGGTAATAAGGTACCGGATAGTTTTCAAATCTGCGAGGTCCACCAATATATGTTCCTTAGCAGCCTTGCCGACTTCCTCTTTTCCGCTGTATATCTTCATTTCGGATATGTAAAACCGAAGCTGTTCTATTTTTATGCTGTCTTTTATTTTTTTGTAATAATACTGCTTTCCCGCAATAAGGCCTTCTCCGCCAAAGCTGATCTCAAATTTTATCTGAGCGTCCGAACTTTCCGCCATTATGATGAAAATAATGAACAGGATGCTGCGATGAATATAAGGGATGATTTCTGAATGCATATAAATGAAGGACTTTGTTAATTTCTGCAATTCCTTTAAGTTAATTAATAATAAGGAAGTCTCAATTAAAAAGACGATAAAAAATAATAAAGCCCTCGAAATAAAAGTCCCACCTTTATAATTCAGAGCACTCCCTGTAATTCATAATTATAAACCTCGACTTAACACTGCTTTCCAAAGCATTAACAAAGGGTTTTACCAGATGTCCAGGCGGCATAAAATTCCTGAAAAACTATACAAATTCATTACATTTTTATAAAATAATTTTACTCATTTAAAAAAATATTGTTATTGTTTTGAATTGAGTTAAACAGGTCAAATCCTTTTATTTGAATTAAATAGTAATAAATTTTACTCAGATTAAATTTTCTCGCTTTAATTATTTCTGTACTGATAAAATTCATACAAAAATTCAAAAATCTGTCTTCCCGAAAGTCCCACCTTTCCAAAAGGTCCATCTTTCCAAAAGGTCCACCTTTCAATAATACAATAGGCCGTCGTAGTAGCAATAGAGAATGTAGCAATAGGGACAATATTCAGACAGCAGCAATAGACTGAAACAGGATATACAAAAAACATCGCGTCAAAAACAGATCCTGCCAACTAAAGAAAGCCAAATGAATTTTGAATATATGATATGAGTGGACTTATTTGAGAATGTTATAGGGAATAAAGTACGGTAATGTTCGGATGACCCTTAAATTAAAACTGGAATAAATTTTTAAGATCGCTTTGATTTTGGGTATAGGATAACTGACTTTATAATTGTAAGAAAAAAAACCAAAATACCGTAGTATAAACACTTTAGTAATCAAAAGCGATATTAAAAAGCTCTGTTCTGCAAGTGCATTCTCTGACAGACTCAGCCCTGAACAAAGGAATGTTTCATATCCGAAATACACCGGTAGAAACTCCTTCTACTTGATCAACAATCTCATTGTTTTTAAGTACCTCCGCATAATTAATCATGACCTGATGTTCCCCCTCATGCTCAAATTCTATCTCCACATCCAGAAAATCGTCCGGACCGAGTTCCATTCCCGAGAAAAAATTCAGACGGATTAAAAACTGTGAGTTTATCTTTCCGCAATTGATGGCATATTGATTCTTTAGGATCTCCTGATACTGATTGTCCTTTTTTTGATTTTGTAATGCTATAGGAAAAGCATAAATCGGTTTTACAGTACCCTGCATCACTCTGTGAAAATACCGGCTTTTGGTATCAAAAAATTTCAGGGGCCGCTTACTGATATTGCTAATGCGAAGAATTCTGTGTTTTGAACTGCTGCCTTCCAGAATTTCTATCTGTGCAGAACAGGAATTCTCACATAACTTAAATTGTTTGAGTGCAGGTTCAACTTCTATAGGTATGATACAGTTTTTATCGAGCATGGATATTTCTATACGGTTGTGGACTGAACAGGCCTGTATAAAAAAGAGCATCATTATCGGGAATATTTTATAATACATCTTTGAGCAATTTGGGATTATGAATTTGGATTTCATGATTTAGTTTTTTTTGATAAAGCCTCATCGGGTCAAATGATGCTTTTATAAAATGATGCAATGTACATGCACAAAATGCTGACCGTAAATATGAATCGGAGCTTTGAATTGTTTTAGGTGAAAATCAGGGATTCAGGACTTACAGGATTAACCGCTGAGGGCTGAGTTTTTCTAATTTTTTGCTAAAAGGAAGGTTATTTTTGGGGCAGGAGTTGCCATCCGATAGGTATATTGAAATCTTTTTCATGAGTTGTGGTGTTTGGTTTTTTAATGAATAAAATTGCTTTACAAATTTTGTTCATATATGTTTTAATGCGTTCATTTTCAAATTCATTACCTTCTTTAGTATTTATTTTAAATTTTTATTATTATTCTAACTATAATCATTAAGTTATAATTTAGCCGCTACGATCAATTATTTAATTTTGTCCTTCCTCTTTAAGCCCAGTTTCTATATATTTTTCTTACCTTAATTTTCTAATTTATTAATTACTTTATTTATACAATGATGACCGAAAAGGAAAATAAGGCAAAGGCTTACTGGAAGGAAAATATCCGCTACCTCATGATGCTGCTGTTTATCTGGTTCAGCGTCTCCTTTGGCGCAGGAATTCTGTTCAGGGAAACCCTCGATCAATTCAGCCTCGGCGGATTCAAACTAGGTTTCTGGTTTGCTCAGCAAGGCTCTATCTATGTCTTTGTTATTCTGATTTTTGTATACGTCAGACTGATGAACAAACTGGATAAAAAGTATGGCTATGATGAGTAGTCTGCTGTCAATGGTTCTTCTTTCTCTCCTGAAAAATTAAAATCTTAAGTATATGAGTGTTGAAATGTGGACATGGATAATGGTTATTATAACCTTCTCTCTCTATTTTTGTATTGCTATCTGGGCAAGGGCAGGTTCTACCAAAGAGTTTTATGTGGCCGGCGGGGGCGTTTCTCCGCTTGCGAACGGTATGGCAACGGCAGCAGACTGGATGTCTGCAGCTTCTTTTATTTCGATGGCCGGACTGATATCCTTTATGGGATATGACGGTTCTGTTTTTCTGATGGGATGGACCGGCGGCTATGTACTCCTGGCATTAATGTTGGCACCCTATCTGCGCAAATTCGGCAAGTTTACGGTCCCTGATTTTATCGGTGACCGTTATTACTCAAATACAGCTAGAACCGTTGCAGTCTTTTGTGCCCTCATTGTCTCCTTTACCTATGTGGCCGGACAGATGAGGGGCGTGGGAATTGTCTTTTCTCAGTTCCTTCAGGTAGATATTACCTTTGGGGTTATCATTGGTATGACCGTAGTGCTTGTCTTTGCTTTTCTGGGAGGAATGAAGGGGATTACCTATACGCAGGTAGCACAGTATTGTGTGCTTATCTTTGCCTTTATGGTACCTGCCATTTTTATCTCTTTGCAGATGACCGGCAATATCATTCCGCAGGTGGGGATGGGCGGTACTCTGTCTGACGGGACCTATCTGCTGGATAAATTGGATGCCCTGCATGTTCAGCTGGGCTTTGAAGAATATACCTCCGGAACAAAGTCCAAATGGGATGTCTTTGCCATTACGCTGGCATTGATGGTAGGAACTGCCGGTCTGCCACATGTGATAGTCCGCTTCTTTACAGTGCCTAATGTTAAGGATGCCCGGAAATCTGCAGGATTAGCCCTCTTCTTTATCGCTATTCTCTATACCACCGCACCGGCAATTGCCTCCTTTGCAAGAACCAACCTGATAGAGACCGTCAGTGAACAAAAATATGAAGACATGCCCGAGTGGTTCGGCAACTGGGAAAATACCGGGCTGATTGCCTGGGCAGATAAAAATGATGATGGAAAAATACAGTATGTAAAAGGAGATGCCCTGAAGGATAAAAAGCCTGTTTTTACCGAATTAAGAGGAAAATACGGAGAACGCCTGATTAGCAATCCTTCAAAGGAAAAGAACGAGCTTTATGTGGACCGCGACATTATGGTACTGGCGAATCCCGAAATTGCCAATCTGCCCAATTGGGTCATCGCCCTCGTGGCTGCAGGAGGACTTGCAGCGGCCCTGTCTACTGCTGCCGGACTGTTGTTGGTTATCTCAACCTCTATTTCTCACGACCTGATCAAAAAACAATTGAAACCCGATATTTCCGACAAAGGAGAATTATTGGCTGCCCGTATCAGCATAGTCTTTGCCATTATTATCGCAGGTATCTTCGGCATTTATCCGCCCGGCTTTGTGGCTGCTGTGGTCGCCCTTGCCTTCGGGCTTGCTGCTGCCTCTTTCTTCCCGGCTATTGTACTCGGAATTTTCGATAAACGGATGAACAAGGAAGGGGCAATTGCCGGCATGGTAGTGGGTATTGTTCTGATGTTATATTATATGATACGATTCAAAACCGGACTCATAGGCGTCATGAAGCCACTGCCGGCATCTGAGTGGTGGTTCGGAACTTCTCCGGAAGGCTTCGGCACCGTGGCGATGATGGTGAATATTATTGTGTCATTTACCGTATCAAGGCTGACTGCTGCACCGCCTCCACATGTTCAGGAAATTGTGGAAAATATCCGGGTGCCAAGTGGGGCAGGAGAGGCTGTGGAACATTGATATCATTTGTTAATCTTTCAATATTAATGATGAAAAATATTATAATCTGCTTTATCCTGGGAATAGTAATAGCCTGTACCCCTGATTCCGGAAAGGATAAATCTGATAATAAAAATATGCCCGATGTTGAAATTGATTCTCTGACAGAGGATGAAAGGATTGATAGCAATAGAAAAATGCTCTCTGCCAGAATTAAAGCACTCAATAATTGTTTTTCAGGCAAGGAGGTAACTACACCTGAACCCGAAAAAATTGCTCAGTACAAAAAGGGAAATCCTTTCGATGTTGTCAAAAAAACAGAAGCAGGTCTGCTGACTGTAAATTTTAGTGTCCTCGATGATTGCTGTCAGCGTCATCTAGCTAAACCTGCACGGATTAATTCTGATACCCTTTTATTGGATTTTCGGCTCCTTCCTTCCGACGAAGTCTGCGAATGTATCTGTGAGTATAAATATGAGATGAAGGTGGGTTTGGAAGATTATAAATTTGATAAATATTTTCTTGATAAAAAGGAAATCTGAAATGATTCCGTATGAAGAAGAGTTCTTGTTCAGAGTTTATTTTTTTGGCAGTATCAAAAAAGCATTTTGATATTTTCCTTTGGAAGTAAATTTTGATTTTCCAATTATTATCTCTTCTCTGAAATTTCCAAAAAAGATATGTATGGATTTTATCAGATTATTTTTCAAATGAGATTTCTGTTTTAACCAGAGAAGGAAAAAATCATTTATTGCAAATTGTACTTATTCCCGTTTTATTCTCTGATAAACTTTCTACAAGATATTTGGCAACATCTGCTCTTTCTATTTGATTTTCCGGAAGAAAGCCTTCATTCTGAACATGAACATTACCTTTAGCCGGACCATTTTTCAAACCAACCGGTCTCAGAATATGATATAAAAAAGGACTGTTTTGTACCAAAATTTCTTGTTTTTCATGGTCATCCAATACGCTTTTTAACAACAAGTTGAAGAATAGCTTTACATACCATTTCAATTGAGTGCAACTGTCTCCAACCCCCAAAGCACTGATTACATGAATGTTTGCTTCAGACTGATTATTTTTCATAGCCTCAATAATGTGATTGCTGCCTTTTGACCGGATAACAGTATTTCTTAATTTTTTACTTCCCAGGGAAATGATAACATCCGTGAAAACGGCGCCATTAAATGAATTCTCAACATCCTGAGTATTCAGAACATCTCCTTCTATTATTTTAGCGGAATCAGACGTCAACTTATTTACAGATTCCTTTCTGACAAAAACAGAATAAGGTATATTTCTTGAATCCAGTTCTTTACAAATGAGGCAGCCGGTTTTTCCTGTTGCTCCAAAAACCAAAACATTTCTTTTCATTGGGAATAGCACTAAATTATTTTTCTTTTAATTATTTATAAGATTTAAAATAATAACAATATATAGAATAATAAAAATTATAGAATCTTTTTCTGTTATAACAAGATTAAAGATCAATTTTATTCTATTAACGAAAGTATTTGTACGTCAAATAAACATTTTCAGTCTAATATTTAGTACTTAGGGCATGAACCTTTAGTATTATATGTATTCAACATTCAAGTTTCACGAATCATCCCCAGAAAAAGGCATACAAAGCTACCAATATCAACATAATGGCAAAAGCGCCAATATTAAAAACCGCCGAAGTGACAAAGGTCTCTTTACTGACCGAGATACCTTTTTCATCATTTTCCCCTTTATTATCGAGCCAACTGACAAGTCCTATTACCAAAGCAGTCAGCAAGGCAGTATATGCCATCTGATCCAAAAAGGGAATATCAACAAATAGGCTACTTTGTGACCAACCTTTTGGAGCTACCTTAAAATACATGGCAATAGGTATTGAAAACAGGGCACCGGCAATTGCCCCCTTATTACTCGTTTTTTTCCAGAATAGACCCATCATAAAGACGGCAAGAATACCAGGACTTACGACTCCGGTATATTCCTGAATAAATTGAAAAGCCTGATCAATGCCACCAAGCAAAGGAGCCATAAAAGAAGCTACTATCAGCGCAACCGCTGCTGAAATTCTTCCGGTGTTTACAGTCTGTTTATCTGTTGCATTTTTATTGATATATTGCTTATATATATCCATCGTAAAAATAGTGGAAGTAGAATTAAGCATCGAGGCCAAAGAAGATACAATAGCAGCAGTTAAGGCAGCAAAAGCAAGTCCTTTGAAGCCCGTAGGGAGAAACTGTAAAAGCCAGGGATAAGCTTTGTCGGCATTTTTTGAAGTGGGTAAATTCTGCATTCCTGCTTCACCTAATGTCGCCATTATTTGTGGATCATTGACCATCACATAGGCAGCTATACCGGGAATGACTACAATAAGGGGAAGCAATAACTTTATAAAAGCAGCTAGTAAAATACCTTTTTGAGACTCTTTAAGGGATTTGGCAGCTAATGTACGTTGTATAATATACTGATTGAAGCCCCAGTAATAAAGATTCGCCACCCACATGCCGCCAACAAGTACACCAAGGCCGGGAAGATTCTTGTATTCGGGATTCGAAGCGTCCAGTATCATTACAAAGCGGTCCGGTGCCTCCTGATATATATGTTGAAGTCCGGCCATAAATCCTGCTCCTCCGGAAACGGTGTCCAATGCGATCCAGGTGGTTACCAGTCCGCCCAGAATGAGGATGACTACCTGTATCACATCGGTCCAGGCTACTGCTGATAAGCCTCCGTATAATGAATAGGCAGCAGCAAAGGCTGCAAGCCCCATTACGCCGTATATCATAGGAATGCCCATAATGCCTTCCAGCGCAAGGGCACCCAAATAGAGTACCGAAGCCAGGTTGACAAATACATACAGGGCAATCCAGAATACGGCAAGTAGGGTCTTTAAAGTAGTGGAATAACGCTTTTCAACAAATTCAGGAATCGTATACAAGCCCTTTTCTATAAATACCGGCAAAAAATATTTACCTACTATGATCAATGTAATTGCCGCCATCCACTCATAGGAAGCAATTGCCAGACCCAAGGCAAAACCCGAACCCGACATACCGATAAATTGCTCGGCAGAGATATTGGCTGCAATCAGTGAAGCTCCGATCGCCCACCAGGGCAGGGACTTGCCGGCCAGAAAGTAGTCTTCGGCATTCTTTTGTTTGCCCTTCTTTGTTCGTGATACATACAATCCCACAAAAAGTATAACGAATGCATAAATTATAAATATCAGATAATCAGCAAGTGCGAAGTTCCCTTTCATAAGTCTAAATTTTAAATTTACAGAAATACTTTTTGTATAAAGTACTCTAAGTAAAGAAATTTTTCTTAAATTTGTTTATTAATAACATGATTTATTGATGCAATAATTAATTATATGATACGCTATTTCTTTTTTTTATTTGCTTTAGGCTTTCAATCCTGTTTTTCCCAGCAGTCTTTTTTGGTGGATAAAAATATTGAAAAGCAAATTGATTTGCTTATTAATAAAATGTCCTTAAATGAAAAAGTAGGTCAGACCTGTCAGATTACTCTTGATGCTTTGCTTAAGAGAGATGAAAATAATAAAGTAATTGAACCTGTCTCAATTGATTCGGATAAATTAAAGGAAGCAATCACTGAATATTCTGTTGGCTCCATACTTAATGTTGGGTCACATACACTCGATATCAACAGATGGAAACATATTATGGAAAATATCCATAAACCCTTCCTTGATAAAAAGGTAAAGGTTCCTCTCATCTATGGAATTGATGCTATTCACGGTGTAAATTATACCGTAGGAGGGACTTTGTTTCCTCAGGAAATTGGTCTCGCTGCAACCTGGAATACCCAATTAGCCGAAGCGTTCGGACATGTTGTTGCTTATGAGACCAAAGCTTCCGGTATACCCTGGAATTTTTCTCCTGTACTCGATTTAGGCCGTCAGCCTCTGTGGTCCCGTCATTTTGAAACACTCGGTGAAGATCCTTTTCTGGCTTCTGAGATGGGAACAGCAATCATTAAAGGCTATCAAGGGAAAGGTAAACCGGATGCATATCACACTGCTGCATGTCTCAAACATTTTGTTGGTTACAGTAATCCACTAAGTGGCAGAGACAGAACTCCTGCCTGGATACCTGATAAATATATGAAGGAATTATACCTGCCTCCCTTTAAAAAAGCTGTTGAAAGTGGTGCACTTACTTTAATGATCAACAGCGGGGTGGTTAATGGTATTCCCGGACATATGAACCATCACTTATTGACAAAAATACTGAAAGAGGATTGGGGTTTTAAAGGATTTACAGTTTCAGACTGGGAAGATTTCATTATGTTGCATACTGTTCATAATACAGCATATGATCTTTCTGATGCGGTAGTCAAGGCTTTTAATGCTGGTGTGGATATGAGTATGGTGCCCTATAGCCCTCAATATATGGAATATTGCAAGATTATGATCAAAGCAGTTGAAGATGGGAAAATCTCTGAAGAAAGATTAGATGATGCAGTCAGAAGAATACTAAGGGTAAAGTTTCTTGTAGGTCTTTTTGATAAGAACATGAATCAGGCTACAAGTTATCCCGATTTTGGTTCTGAAAAATATAAAAATCTGGCTATGAAAACGGCTTTGGAATCTATTACTCTTCTTAAAAATCAAGAGGGTGTTCTTCCTCTTACTACCAGTAAAAAAGTGCTTGTAGCCGGACCTACCTCCAATAATCTGATTTTTTTAAATGGTGCTTGGACACACACATGGCAAGGAGTTGATGCCAAATACAATACTAAAGAGTGTCTTTCGGTAAAGGAAGCATTTGAAGAAAAAATTGGAACTAATTGTCTTTTCGCTCAGGGAGCAGAATTGTTTCTTGAGGATAACTATGAAAATTCAAAACTTATTGATGAGCAGGATTTTCTCTTAAAATGCAAACAAGCAGAGGTTATTGTTCTTTGTTTGGGGGAATTCCCGTCTACTGAAAAACCAGGGGACATTCGCTCTCTTAATCTTGATCCTGCACAACTCAGATTAGCTGAAATGGCTTATGCTTCCCAAAAGCCGGTAATACTTGTTTTAGTCGAAGGCAGGCCTAGAATTATTAGAACAATTGAAGAAAAAGCTTCTGCAATTGTTCAGGCTTATCTGCCAGGAGATTATGGGGCAGAGGCCTTAGTTAAGTTACTGTATGGTGAAGACAATTTTAGTGGGAAATTGCCTTATTCTTATCCACGTTTCGATGGACAAATCGAATTTTATGACCGCCCAAGATCAGTAGACCGATCCAAATCAAATGACTTTAAAGCTTACAATCCTCAATGGAATTTTGGTTTTGGAATTTCTTATAGTAAATTGGTATATTCAAATCTTAAATTAGAAAAAACGGCTATTAACTTGGGCGAATCACTGAAACTTTCTGTTGATATTAAAAACGAAAGCGAAAGGAAGGTAAGCGAAGTGGTTCAATTATATTTATCTGATATGTATGCTTCTATGGTGCCTTCTGGTAAATCTCTGAAAGCTTTTCAGAAAATTGATCTGAATTCAGGGGCTTCTGTTAGAGTAGAATTTATTCTTACGCCGGAAATGCTTAAATTTGTGGATGTAAATGGAAATTGGATTACAGAAAAAGGAATGTTTAAACTTTCTGTTGATGATTTGATAGCTAAATTTGAATTAAAATAATTGCTTATGTATAAAATTGAATTTGAAAAGTTTTTCTCCTATTCCTTTTCACTTGATTGTGTGATTTTCGGATATAAAGATGGTCAGATTAATGTGTTATTGATTAAAAGGGCGATGGAACCCTTTCTTAATCAATGGGCAATACCGGGTGACTTAGTTTACCCCGATGAAGATTTGCCTGTAGCAGCAAGTAGAATTCTGAAAGACTTGACAAAGCTGGATAATATTGAATTGCATCAGGCACAGACTTTTGGAGCTCCGAAAAGGCACCCACAGGGTAGGGTTATAACCTCTGCTTACTTAGCACTTGTTAAACTCAGGGAACTAAATGCGATTGCTTCTTCATGGGCAGATGAAGTTAAATGGATACCTGTTCATGAAATTGGAAATTTAGCCTTTGATCACAACCTGATTATCGAATCTACTTTTAAGGTACTTCAGCAAAAGCTTTCTTCCGATCCTGTCTGTTTTGAGCTCCTTCCTGAAAAATTTACACTTAATGAAATGCAGCAACTATATGAATACGCTTTTGATTTAGAGATGGATAAAGCAAATTTTAGAAAGAAAATCAAATCAATACCTTTGATCAAACTCAATGAAAAACAAAAAAATGTGAAGCATCGTCCTGCTGCATTGTATTCTTTTGATTCTTCTAAATTTAAAACAATGGTTGAGGAAGAGTTTTATAGTTTTAAGATGTAATTTTAACACTTATTGTATTTTTTACCATAATTATTTTTTATTTAAGATTATTTTCTTTAAATTTAAGAGAACAGCTATCTTTTTTAATTTAAATATCTTATTTATGAAACATCTAATCATTCCTGTATTGAGTTTGTTCCTTTTCTTTAATGCTCAATGTCAAAACAACATTAATTTTAGCGCACAAGACAATTGGGGCGGTTATGTAAACGTATTTGAGTTACCTGCAAATGGAGGTGGATATATCTTCGGTTCACCCTGGGATGTTGCAGACCTTAAGTCAGTGGTCGATTCTGCTGGCAATTCACTTACATTAAAACCTAATTTCAATACTTATTCAGACAATCCCGGAGATGCTTTCTGGATTGATTCAGTGACTCTAAATGGAAATAAAAGTTTAGAAGCGTCTACTTATGTTGAATCGGATTCTGCATTCAACGGACAAGATCTTAGTTTTTCTGGTAATGTACTTTCAAATACCTTAGATAGTAATTATGAAGCGAAGTTCTTTATCAAAGCATTAGATCCTGCTAATAATTATCAAGATGTATTTTCCGGAGCAAAAACCTTTGATTTACCTGCTTCCGGGGCCTTTTCTGTATCAGCATTAGCTTCAGAACTTACAGCTGGATTATTAGTACAATATGGCTTTGCAGTTATTGGCATAAATGCTAATCCTGTCGATGAAGCTGCTTTGGGTTCTGTAGTCATCGGAAATGCTAGCCCCTCTTCAATCAACATTAATTTTAGTGCACAAGACAATTGGGGCGGTTATGTAAACGTATTTGAGTTACCTGCAAATGGAGGTGCATATATCTTCGGTTCACCCTGGGATGTTGCAGACCTTAAGTCAGTGGTTGATTCTGCTGCCAATTCACTTACATTACAACCTAATTTTAATACATATTCAGACAATCCCGGGGATGCTTTCTGGATTGATTCAGTGACTCTAAATGGAAACAAAAGTTTAGAAGCGTCTACTTATGTTGAATCGGATTCTGCATTCAACGGACAAGATCTTAGTTTTTCTGGTAATGTACTTTCAAATAACTTAGATAGTAATTATGAAGCGAAGTTCTTTATCAAAGCATTAGATCCTGCTAATAATTATCAAGATGTATTTTCCGGGGCCAAAACCTTTGATTTACCAATGTCAGGTTCCTTTACAGTTTCTGCTGCTGCAGGTAATTTGAGCCCTGGATTATTAGTTCAGTATGGTTTTTCGATTATAGGAAGAAATGGTAATCCTGTAAATGAAGCTGCATTAGGTTCTGTTGTTATTGGTAATTTAATATCCTCGACAATATCATTATCAGAAAGTCCTGAAATGCTTGTTTATCCCAATCCATCGGATCAAATTATTCATATCAGGACAGATGTTAATTTTAGTAATTATCGAATTTTCAGTGCCTTTGGACAAGTTGTCAAATTGGGTGCATATAATTCCAGTATAGATATATCAGAGATTCCATCAGGTACTTATCACATTGAGTGTTATAATAATAATACAAGAGTAATAAAAACTTTTGTACGTCGATAATTAAAATATCTATATACCGTGTAAATACTTAATCGCTTTCTTGCTTTGATGCAAGAAAGCGATTTTTTTTAATCAAAAAGTTATTTATGGGTGATGATTGATTTTATAAAGTAGAGACTTTAAGAAAAGTGACTGCTGTTAATTTTCAAATGGAAGGAAAAAGTAATTAAACTAAAGTTGACATGGTTTATTATTGTAATTTGACACTAGGGTAATTAATATTGTGCAGTAGGTATAATAAGTATAGATAGGAATTTTCTACATTCACTGAAAGCCAAATTACTTAAAGGACAATCAGTAATCAATTTTCTTCTAAAGCAATATTCAATGGTATTTTCTTTTCTATTATTGAAAACCAAAACAGTACTTATAAACTTTAACTAATTGACAAGCATAAGCTAACCTAACTAAGTCATAAGTTTTTATTGTAAAATGAAGATGTTATTACAAAAAGGTATAGGGTGTTTTTTGTTTTATACCTTAGATGGAATGACAAACATATAAGTCTCTGTCTAATTCATTTTTTTAAATAAATAATGAATAGAAAAGTAGGTTCTTATAAATACAACAGAAAATATTTCCCAAGGCTTTATGAAGACAGAATTTAAATTAGCAATTATATAATTAAGGTTGAAAGACTCTAATATAATCGACATACATGTACTGTGGAAAAACCGTTGATGCATCAGGATTACCAGGCCAGTTGCCTCCAACTGCTACATTAAAGATTAAGAAAAATTGTTCGTGAAATTCAGAAAGATTAGCAGGAGTAATATCAGCAGTATTGTAAAGGACATCATCTCGATACCATTTGATTGACTGATTATCCCAAATTATACTAAAGACATGGAATTCATCCCAGTAAGTACCACTGCTTAAAGCATTTGAACTACCAAAGAATTGGTGTCCATTTTCATCCCAATGTATAGTTCCATGCACCGTGCGATCGTTAGTTCCTGTTCCACCAACCATTTCCATGATATCAATTTCACCGCATGCAGGCCATCCAACAGACGAAATATTTTCACCAAGCATCCAAAGTGCAGGCCATAAACCTTTTCCTTTTGGAAGTTTCGCCCGAATATCTATTCTACCATATTGAAAAGATTTTAATCCTTCAGTTTTAATTCTTGTAGAGGTATAAGCAGAAGCACCAATATTTTGTTCTTTGGCTGTTATTTTAAGCATTCCATCGGCAATAGTATGATTTTGAGTTGTATAATATTGAAGCTCATTGTTTCCCCATCCCCAATTGCCTGTACCCGTTTCAAGTGTCCAATCGGAAGAAAGCGAATTTCCATTGAATTCATCTTGCCAAACCAAAGTATAACCAGGGTAGGATAAAGGGCTATTGAAACCAACAGATGAATCAACTTCCAGGTCAATATCGATAGTGTCAATATGTTCAATAAAGGAGTTGTAGTTTGTGTGAGCTTTCGTTTTAATTATATAGCTTCCAGTTTCGCTAAAGGTATTAGTACTCAGCCCATCATTCGATTCATTAGTGATACTTGTTCCATTATTATATTCATAGACAAAGCTATAAAAATTAACATTTTCAGCAGTAGCAATTATATTTACGTCAGCCTTGTCTATTGTTATTTGGACTTGCAAATTACTGGGTAGTATTATTTGAAATTGATTGTCAGGTTCGTTACAACTACAAAATTGTATTAGTATAAACAAAACTATAAGAATATATGAATGCATTTTGGATAAAGTTTGCATTTAGAAAGAAATTTTTTTAATATTAGTTCTGCTGAATATCATCGATATAATAGACATCAGAACTCGTTGTGTTCCAACCAGGAAACAAAACTAATTTGTCATAAACCCCTGAAGTTGCAGCAGAAAAATCAATAGATATTTGTTGCCAGGTATTGGCAGCAGTAACATTTGCATCTATTTCTACAAAATCGTTGGGATCCGATGAACTTTCAATTTTGATACGTATAGTTCCGGTAACAGGCGCATATATTTTCAAATCGATATTGGATTGAGTTGAAAAATCAAGTGATCCAGCTAATTCTACAAATAAACCAGCCCAAGTTTCATAACCATGCGTTACTTCCAGTACTTGTCCGCTTGTATTAATTCCTCCGGGATTTGGATTAGCTACAACAGCATGCGATGTGCCTCCAAAGTCATCAAAGGCAGGAGGGCTGCTTTCAAAATCTATTGGAAGACTAGCAGAACCACCGCCGCCGCCGCCACCGCCGCCGGTATTACTTACAAATCCATCCGGAATAAGACGAAGGTACCAATATAAACCCGGGTCATTTTGATCTTGATATTGTAACCATAAAGAGGTATCTGATAAATTGATAATATTATAAACAGATACGCCGGTATAAAAGCCAAAAAATGAATTTCCTGAAACAGCAAGAGTCGTATCAGTAAAATCTATTAGCCATGATTCGTTAAGTTGGTCATTATAAGGGGCGGTCCAGTCAGAAAGATTAGTATATCCTCCTGGGAAATTCGCAGATTGGTTGTCATCAACAAAAACATCACCGTTGGTAAGCATATCAAACTGAAAATTATTTAAATAGAACACATATCTATCGTTATAAAGACCTCCTCCAGTTTTGTCGTTAGGAGCAGCAGGATACCATTCAGGATAGTTTCCGGCAGCACCAGTTGGTCTTGGACCAACTCCAAAATGTGCAGAGACCAATGAATCAATATGCCATGTTTTAGATCCAGGGCCTGCACTACCTCCTGTTAACATATTATAAAATGGATTATCAAGCAGGCTTGGATCGGTTTGATCAATTACTACATCCTGAGTGCTTTGGGCACTTCCTCCTTTATTAAAGACTGTTAAGGTTACCGTATAAGTTCCTGCATTTGGGAAAATAGCCGTAGCGTTTGTGCCTTCACCCTTTGATCCATTACCAAAATCCCATGTAGCTAATATATCCGGATTATTGGCTGAAAAATCAAGGATATTAGGGTTAGCAGTAGTGGGCACATAGGTAAAAAGTGCATCCTCAATAGTAGGTGGGTCTCCTAAAGTAGGATTGTATTTCTCACAGCTAAAATAAAAAAAGCTAAGTGAAAAAATAAGCGTCAAAAAAGTAAGTTTTCTCATATTTGTAAAATTTAATATCCTTGATTTTGTGACCAATTTCCTCCAGCTAAATCTATTTCAATTTGTGGTATAGGAAATAATTCGTTTTTATTTATCTGAAAACCATTGATTGAAGTAGGAGCCTGACCCGTTCTTACAAGATCAAAAAAGCGATGTCCTTCAAGTGCTAATTCCAATCTTCTTTCATTCCATATATCTTCGATGGAACTAAGGGTAATATTGGGCATATTGGATCGGTTACGAACTTGGTTGACATATTGTTCAGCTGTTGCTGCATCCCCGGTTTGATATAAAGCTTCTGCTGCCATCAACAGTATGTCAGCATAGCGTATGACTATATAATTGACAGGGCTGGTTAGATCATTATCGGGTAGACCTAATTCTGCCATTTTTTTAATATATTTATTGTTGTAATAACCAGTATGACCACCTGCACCTACTGCATAGCTAATATTTTGTGCATTTGGCTGAACAGCAATAAATGCATCAATATCCAGAATAGTAGCATCTCTCCTGGGATCTGCAATCGAAAATACATCGTACAGATTCTGTGTAGGTAAATTATAGCTGTTACCGTCACCATATATCGGTCCATTATATTGACGTATCCCATGAAATCCAGGCCCAACATTCCCTTCCAAACATACAAAGCAACCATAGCTTCCTCCTTCTAGTCCGGTGTATTGAATATCAAAAACAGTTTCAGAATGATTCTCATTACTAACGACAAATAATTCGTCGAAATTATTGATCAGGCTATACTGATTACCCGAGATGATTTCCTGAAAGATTGTAGCCGCCTCTGTAAACTTATCCTGGTACAAATAAACTTTACCCAAAAGAGCTTTTGCAGCCCCTTTACTAATCTTTCCTTTGATAAAAACAGTAGGTTCTAAAACAGATATTGCCGAATTGAGGTCTGATTCAATCTGGCTGTAAATTTCAGATTTTGGAGATCTAGGCACCGTGGTAGCTTCTTCAACACCTAAACGCCTATCAATTATCAAGGGAACGTCACCAAATATTTTAACCAGTTCAAAATAGTAGAAAGCTCTCAAAAAACGAGCTTCAGCAATAATTTTATCTTTACCATTAAATTCAATATTATCTTTATTTTCCATAAGATAATTGACTCTGGTTATCCCTGCATAGTTCCATCTCATTATATTTCTCAACTCAATATTAACACCACCATGAGTCATTTCATCAATCTGGTGCAATCCTTCAGAGTCAGTGACTGATTCACCACCTGCAATGCTGTTGTCAGAGGCAATTTCTCCTATCCAAACAGATAGATAGGACGATTGTAATAAATCATAGCAACCTATTAAGGCTCTTTCATAATCTTCTTCAGTAAGGAAAAAGTTTTCGGCGTCTTGTGTATAAGGAGGAGCAACATCTAAAAAATCGTCACAACTTCCAAATATAAAGCTGATTGCAAATATTAAAACGACGCATATTTTCATTGGATAAGTTCTCATAGCTTAAAATTTTACATTAATACCACCCATAATTGTTCTAGCTTGTGGATAAAATCCAAAATCTACACCTGAAGATAAAACACCACCATACGGACCTATATCAGGATCATACCCCTGGTAGTTAGTCATTGTGAATAAATTATTGACGGCAACATAAACCCTGATAGTTTCTATTTTGATTTTTTTAGTCCATTGGGAAGGAAGGGTATAACCTAGTTGGAGATTTCTAAGACGTAAAAAAGAACCATCTTCTACATAGTAATCAGAAAAGACATTATTTCTGTTCTGAGCTGTTGTTTGAATTGGATGAGTGTTAGAGGTACCTTCTCCAATCCATCGGTCAATCACATAATCCAATTGATTGGCATAAGGTTGTTGACGTTCATAATTACGAATAATTTCCTGACCAAGTGCTGCATAAAAACTACATGATAAATCAATGCCTTTGTAAGATATATTTAATCCAAGTCCCATAGTAAAATCAGGGATAGGCGAGCCCAGCATAGTTTTGTCACTATCATCACTAAAATTGATGACGCCATCACCGTTGATATCCACAAATCTGAAATCCCCGGGCCTGGCACCCTCCTGAACCACTGCAGCATTATCAATTTCTTCTTGGTTTTGGAATATACCAGCAGTTTTAAAGCCATGAAAGTACCCTATTGGGAATCCTTTTTCAAACCTTGTAGCGATATTACCACCAACACTAAAAGCTACCCCAGGTAAGTAATCAACACCTTCCGGAACAGCAGTTACAGTGTTATTTAAATAAGTAAAATTATAGTTTATGTCGATCTTCACCTTTTTTGCAATTTTTGTCGAATAACCCAATTCCACTTCAACCCCCATATTGTTAACATTTCCGGCA
>CAJQOX010000311.1 GCA_905480075.1 uncultured Aureispira sp.
TCGTAAGTTCAACAGTTGTCGGTTCAGGTATAGGCTGTCCGCGGTTATAACTGATTTCAACCTGAACACTGTTGACAGTATTTTCGGGGTCATTAACCGGAACAGAAATTTTGTAATTACCGGATTTTGTTTTGGCGGTAGCAATAGTTTTTATAAGTGGCATAATAATAAAATTTAAAGTAGAGTGAGTAACACTCCGGGGGTTAAAGAATAATTGTAATTTATAAGCTACTGTATTTTATGCAGATTTTTCTAATTTGTTACCGATTGTTTTTCAGCGACTTTAAAACCGGAGTACAGCACTTATATATTTAATCAATATAATAAATAATCAACTATATGAATATCAATTATTTAACTGTCTCCAATATAGGGTTATATTTTATTTTAATAAATTTAAATGAAAAAAAATAAATAAAAAAAATATATAATTATCTAAAAAAAGTGATTTTTATCTGAAAAAAGAAATATTTATCATGGGCAAGACATCATTTTGCGGAGCATAAAAAAAGCCATCAGAGATTTTCTGACAGCTTAAATATAAAAATAATATATTTTAATATAGTTTATACCATTCTTGCATGCCAGCTTGAAGAAAGGACCACTTCCCAATTGTTGATGAGGTCGGTTTTTGTATTGACAAGATTATTGAAGACAAGCGTGTCATCTCCGATTTCACCGTTTGCATAGAGTTCGGAGAATTCATTTCTTGGCGCAGAAAGTACCTTACCCTCCTTGTTTTTCCAGGCAAAGTTCATTCGGTCGAACATATCCACCTGCATTTCGGCTTCTATTTTTTTTATCAGTGCCACCGAGGAATCTATCGAACAGCCACTCGGTGCTTCATAGCCTTCATCCACAGTTAAAATAATAAAGCGTTTGTAGCGAACTTCGGCAACGGCTTTCAGCTGTTTATTATGACTCAGCCACTGAGCGCAAAAGTCGCTGAGTTGCTGTTCTATTATTTTTACCTGTTCGTCCGAAAAGGCCCTGTTACTTTGATAGACCCAAACCCTTGCGTTATCAGGCAGTTGATTAAAGTTGAGCATATCAGAATTTATTAGATTGAACGATCAGTTCTGAGAGGTCGAGCACCATGACGCTATTCTGTTTTTCCTTTTCTTTGATACCATCCTGCAGCATCGTGATACAGAAGGGGCAGTTAGCCGCCACAATATCTGCTTTGGTATCGAGTATCTGTTCTGTTCTTGCCGTATTAATGCGTTTATCTCCTTTTTCATTTTCCTTGAACATCTGAGCCCCTCCTGCGCCGCAGCATAAGCCCCGGCTTTTGGATTCTGCCATTTCATTGAGGTTGGCATCGAGTTCCTTCAGCAGGGTTCTCGGCGCCTCATAGACATCATTAGCACGTCCCAGGTAACAGGAATCGTGGTAAGTAATGGTCTTGCCCTTAAAGGCACCGCCATCCACCTTCAGTTTGCCCTCATTTATCAGCTGCTGCAGGAATTGCGAATGATGCAGTACCTGAGCATCGTACATTCCTATTTTGGGATATTCATTTTTCAGGATATTAAAACAATGCGGGCAGGTGGCCACAATTGTACTGACCTCGTAGGCATTCAATGTCATAATATTTTCCTGCGCCTTCATCTGAAAGATAAATTCGTTGCCCGCCCTTCTTGCGGGGTCACCGGTACAGGATTCCTCTTTACCCAGCACTGCAAAATTTATGTTCAGGGCATTCAGGATTTTACAAAAGGCTACAGTTATCTTTTGAGCTCTTTGATCAAAGCTTCCGGCACAGCCCACCCAAAAAAGTACTTCAGGTTTTTTACCTTCAGCATGCAAATCTGCCATTATCGGCACGTTCAGTTTCTTATTCTCCATGATTATGTATGATAATTAGGTTGATTTTTTGATTGTATAAAAATACGAAAAAAAAAATGAATATCACTCATTTTAATCTACAATGCCCAGAATTCTTGGAATATCCCAGATAGACATAAAGAATGGGCCGAATTTATTCTGAATGATCTGTTGTTCTTCCCGTTTCCAGAAATGCAATTCGCTGACCGGATAAAGGTAGCCAAAATCATAGCAGGTTTTACCTCCGCCTTCAATTTTTCTTGCTATCAGGTTCAGCGGATAGCGGTAACTTTCCTCCTGTTTTCTGACCAGTTCCTGTGCCTGATTTCTGACTTGTTGCGCTTTTTCTATTATTTCATCTGTATTAATTGTATCGCGTGGGTTTAAATTCAAATTTCTCTTTGCCGATAAGAGTGAGAGGGTATGCGCCTTATGTCTTGCCCTGAGTTTGGTTACGGTCAGCGCCATATGCAATTCGTTGAGGATTTTTGCCCTTTCAGCATCAAGCAGGTGCGCTTTGCTTTTAATATTAAATAAAAGGGAGTCACATTCTTCAGCGAATTTCAGTAGCGGATCGATCGTATTTTTCTGCAGAATCAGCAAATCATCAGCATTGGCCTTTTTTCTAAGCCATTTATAGCTTTTTGGAGGTCTGGGATGTAATTCCAGGTTCAGTGGTTCGGGAAGTTCATCCGTTACAGTCTGAGCAACAAGATAACGGATCAGTTGATCGTCTTTTATATATTTTTGCTGCAGTTCAGAGATTTTATTCAGGTTTTCCACAATTTCCTTATTTAGGAAAACATCACAGAGAAACTGAGTAGGTCTGGGTTTTGTTGTCTTACCCTTAAAACTATGTTCCCAGGACCAACGGGCAATACTCCAGTCGATCAGCCAATACCCCCATTCCCATCCCGAACTGAAGGTCAGATG
>CAJQOX010000312.1 GCA_905480075.1 uncultured Aureispira sp.
CAGCTTATTTCCAAGTGTTGCATCATCATGCAATTCAACTGAAAAAACAACTTCATTTATATTACTAAGTAATTCATTAAGAATCATCTCATTGGAAGCAATTTCCTTTTCATATTTTTTTCTTTGACTAATATCCTGACCCGTGCCTTTGATTCTTATAACATTACCTAAATTATCTCTTACAAAAACACCTTTACACCAGATATATTTTAATTTTCCATCATTACAAATGATACGATATTCAAAACTAAAAATATCTTTATCTATGTTATTAGAGAATAAAAGATTTTCAAAAAGAATAACATCGGAAGGATGTAAGAGTTCAAAAAAGGTATCAAAGAGTGGTTTATTTTCATTAATTTCGACTTGAAAAATATTATAATATTCTTTTGACCAGATAAAGGATTTGGTTAAGCAATTAAATTCCCAGCTTCCAATTTTTTGCAATCTGCTGAGATTCATTAAATGCATCAAAGAGCGTTAATATTTTCTGTTTATCATCATAAAGTGTTGTTTTAGCATTTTCTAATTCAACGTTTTGTTTTTTAAGGTATTTGTTTTGTTTTTTAAGCAGGTTTTCAACATTTTTCAAATCGGTAATATCTCTGAAAACGATGAGTGCAGTATCAGCAGAAGTTTTAACAATTCTTAATTCATAAAAAACTTCAATCAGTGTTTCAGAAGTATAGTTAAATTCAATTTTAGCCAGCGAGTTATCAAGAAGCACTTTCGAGATAGCCATTGATATTTTATTACATACTTTATTATCAAGAATAGTAACAAGCGAAGAAAGATTATCAAAGTTTATCCCACCTAAAAAGAAATCTTCACGATTAGGGTATAATTTCAGGATATCCAAATTGGCATTTACTTCCATGAGAGAATCAGGAAGTGCTTTGAGCATAGCAGATATAGCATTTTTACTTATTTTGAGTTCTTTATGCTGTAGGTAGAGTTGTAAAAAAGTCTTTACTTTCAACTTTAATAAATCATCATCAATAGGTTTAGGCAGATAATCAATTGCCCCACTAACTCTTTCCTGCAATACTTTATCAAAGTAAATGAGGACATTTCTACATACGATCAAATGGAATTCATTAAAACTCTGATCATTTACAAGATTGTGAGAAGAAAAAACAATTTTATTTCTGATATCCTCATTAAAAATTGCCTTACCGGATTTCACTTTAAAGTAATCCATAAAATTTCCTGATCCACCTGAGGAGTTATATTTTACATTACTTTCAAGAATATTATCCAAAGTGAATCTACCTTCTTTAGCTGATTCAAGTACATCGTTATAGATATCTGTTGCATACAAAATAGAGCGATCAAGGATACCTGCCTCTTTGAGTAGAATAGCCAAAGAATACACTTCTTCACCAGTAGAACAGCCTGCATGCCATATTCTTATATGAGGATAAGTAGAAAGAACAGGAATAACCTTTTCTTTCAAAGATTTGAAAAAGACAGGGTCTCTGAACATTTCTGTAATATTGACCGTAATTTCTTCCAGAAATATGTTAAAAAAGTCAGGATCCTTAACAATGAGTTCATTCAATTCATGATAAGAGATCAAATTCAATTTATTTACAAGCCTCAGTAATCTTCTTTTAAAACTGGTTTTAGAATAGCCGGAAAAATCATAGCCATATTTACTATGAATAATATTAAGTAGTATTCTAAAATCTTTATCATTAATATTTTCCTGAAACATAAAAATGATTTAAAATGATTAATCAAGTCAAAAGTACTTCGATTTTTAAACTGAGCTCATCAATATCGACAGGTTTGGAGCAATAATCATCAGCACCAGCGCTTAAACATTTCTCCCTATCTCCCTGCATGGCCTTTGCTGTAAGTGCAATTATAGGGATATCATTATTTCTATCTTGGGCCCGGATAATTGCAATAGCTTGAAAACCATCCATAACGGGCATCATTATATCCATAAGTATAATATCAATAGAATTGCTTTTAGCCATATATTCTACTGCAGCCTTTCCATCAGTAACACTATTAACAATAAAATTTCTGGATTTCAGGACTGCAGAAAGCGCGAAAATATTTCTATCATCATCATCCACAATTAAGATATTAATTTTAGAATTCATTATTTATTTTTTTTGAAGCCAAACCCTCATTAATGAGATAAGCTGATCAGAATCAACGGGTTTTGAAATATAATCAGATGCACCGGATTCGATACATTTTTGACGGTCACCAAGCATTGTTTTAGCCGTAACAGCAATAATAGGTAATGTAAGAAATTGATCATTTTTTCTTATAGATTCCATTGTCATATAGCCGTCCAGTTCAGGCATCATCATATCCATAAGAATCATATCATATGTATTATTATTTACCATTTCCAGGGCTTCATTTCCATTAGAAGCAGTAGATACGATCATTGTATGCATTTCAAGTAATTTGGTAAGGCTAAAGATATTTCTAATATCATCATCTACGATCAAAACTCTTTTGTTTAGAAGAATATCTTTAGTAACAGAAAAACTGGCTGACTTTTTACGTTTTTTATCTTCTTCAGATTCAACCAGGTGTAAAAAGTGAATAATTTCATCCATAAGTCGCTGATAACTTTCAGCTGTTTTAAGCACTATAGCAGAAGCATATTTTTTGATTCTGATTTCTTCTTGTATTGAGAGACTTTTACCAGTAAAAATAATAATAGGTAAAGTTTCATATTCAGGAAGCATTTAGATTCTCATCTATAAAATTCTTTTGAATAGAATTTATTTCTTTTTGAATTTTTTCATTTTCATCAGAATTAATATGATAGGCTTGTACTTTTTTAATAATAGAATTGCCGGATAGCACCCTTGCTAATTCAATTTTATTTCTAATATGTATTTGTACATTCTTTTCAACATCGAAAACAAGATTATCTAATTGATTATAAACCTGATTTTCAAATTTGTCTGAAAACATTTTAAAATTGTAGTAAAAAGCTAAACTCAGGGGAGTTACTACAATCAATAAAAAAGTGCTAAAAATTTATACTTTAAGTTCATATTTTTCAATATACATTAACCAGTTATACTTTAAAAATCATACAAAAAAATTAAAAATATTTGTTCAACATAATTAATAGGTTGCAATTGCGAAATGATTCTTTCAGGAGATAATAGCGTTTTCGTTGGTACTTTTCAAATCATTAAGAAATATTAGTCTAACTTATCAGTAATTAATTGGCCTTTTTCATTATAAAGGCCTACGAGTACAGCTGACCCGGAAGATTCCACCCTGAGACCTCCATACTTAGCCTCTTGATAAGTTTCTGCCTGACCTTCCTGAAACATAAAAGATTCAGCACCAATTTTAACATTGTAGCCGCTTTTGTAATATTTGAGTGCCACTTCATTTTCTTTCAGGGGTGTTTTGTTTGCTTGTAAATGGGAATAGGCAGCCATATTATTTTTTCCTTTTTTTACAATACAGAAACCTCTCGTTTCTATATTATTTTCCCATTGACGGGTCATTTCATATCGTAGCGTCATATAATCTCCCTGCATAAGTGATCGAGGATCAAGCGGATAAAGTTCGAGCAAGACCAATTCACCATTTTTAATGGTATTTTCTTTTTGAATAATCATCCAGTTAATAAGCAGTAAGAGCAAAATTAAATTGCCTACAAACACAATTCTTTTTTTTCCTTTCATAAGTTATATATTAAATGTTTTGGTTTTCTGAGCCTCTTTTTATTCCATATCCGAGTGCCAAAAATAAAATTCCTGCTCCGACCATTAACATGGACTTGAACAACAAAGTAGTATTCAGATTATAATAAAACATTAGAGTAAAAAAGAAAATTGCCAGAATACCCTGACCGGAAAAAATCCTGTAACCTGAAAACAGCCCCAGAAACAAAAGCAAAATTCCTGAAATAATTCCAGGGGCCTGAATAAGAATCATCAATGCAATGCCTACACCCACTAACAAAGGGATTTTCTGTTTTTTAATTCCAAGTAATTCTAATGTCTCATAGAGCGTCCATAAAACCAATGCAATTAAAAGCAGGGAAGAAATCCACCAAAAAGAAGTGTTCATAGATTGAGGGTCGAAATACATTCTGTTGTTGACTGAAAAAATCAAAACTGCAATTAAAGAGACAGAACAACCATTCAGAATAGCATCATACCACTGCCCCAATCTCGATTGACTGCTTAAAACCTGGGGTTCTTTCAGCAACAAAAAGGTAACAACAGATGCATTTATTAATACAAGAAAATTGAACCCTATCATAAATTCTGCATCTAAAATAAGACAAAACAGGGATAAATTTGAGGCGTAGACAGCCGTTATTTTTTGAAGGTGACTTGCAGAAATAAAAAGTATAACAAGAGATAATAATAATGAAATTATAAGAGAAACCGTCGTGCTAAAATTACCTAAGGAAAGATATCCTATGACTATCAGTATACTACCTACAATTAAAGCAGCAAGGCTTAAAGGTTCTGTGGATGAGTTTTGTTTGGAAATATAGGGTATAGCAATTGCTCCGGCAGTAATAATTACACCAAGAATTAAAATTAAAATTTCTGATTCAAAAAATTGACATAAACCCAGAAAGCCAAGAAAAAACCCGGCGGCTATCAGGGACCCTATGAACATTAATACCTGTACGAGAACAGGTGCTTTATTATCTTTTGCGACAGCATATTCCTCTCTTAATTTTTTAAGATTGAGTTGAGGGTCTATTCCTTCTTCTTTAAAGGCAATTAAAAGATCCTTCAAACCCGTATCTTTTATTATTTTATTCATAAGTTTTTTTGTTTTCCAACTTCCATTTTTTATTCACTTTCATCAGATTTATTACAAGAATTGTTGTGGCAGCAATATTCAGGAATGATAAAAAGAAAAACATAGATATATAATCAAAGGAATTATCAAAAAATCTGACGATCATGAAATTGACTATAATTAAAACAGAAATTGAAATCATGGCAAGAAAAGAAATGTCTTTTTCTTTTTTAACATAATACAAAGCCCCTCCAACAATCCAAAAGAGGTAAAATAAGATTAAAATAACCGAAAGCCCTGAGCTTCTGTGATCAAAAATAACAGAAGTTAAAGCTACTGTAAGAACTGATATAACAAACATACCAATAATACGGATACAAAGAAGATGTACCCAAACCTGCCGGTTAGCTTTTATTAGGTATTCCCATATCCCTAAGGCTATGCTGTTAATCAGGGTTAAAACAAAATAGTAGGTGTATTGATCGGAAACACCATCTACCTGAATTAAATAGAGTGTTATTGTCATATTAATCAACAATAAATAAAAAAACCAAAGGAAGGGAAAAGAAGAAATTGCGACCCAGGCAGTAATAAATATTGTCCAACCCAAAAAGAAATCATAGGCATCAGCACCTGTTTGGTATATCTGACCAAAAACGGCAAAAAGCACGCCTGTCAATACGGAGATTGTTGTAAGGCCAAGTTTAATGATAAATTCGGAAGGTTTGAAAAACAACAGACCGGAGGCTACTGCGATAATTCCGGTTTGTACAAGAGCCAATTTGGCAAATTTGTGTAATCCACCCCAATTATAGGCAAAAAAGAAAACAATGCCGGACATTAAAAGCAAAATACCTGCAGCCATGAAAAAGCGGTATGCGAGTAACAGCCATTCTGATCTTGAAGGATAAAGCGGACTTTTCTGATATGCAAACTGCAAGTCCTTAGCATCTAAGCTACCTTGTTTTGTTGTCAAGTGAAGTACCTTTCTGTCTAAAGGTATATTCTCAACATTTTCAATTTCCTGAAAATGTGAATCAATAGATTCCAAATCCATGTAGGTGTTAATTAATACAATAATTTTAATATGCTATCCTACAAATGTACAGTTAAATAATCAACTAATAAACAGATACAGGGATTATGTTAAAAAAAAGCAGAATATGAATGGATAATAATAATCAGGTCCTTAATTGTTCAGTTTTTCAACAAAAAATGCAGCCAATTTATTGCGGAATTTGTTTTGCAGTCCATCTATTTCAGAAACCCACTGTATTCCTTTTATTGCATTAGTTAAAAAGAGTTCATCCCCTGATTTCAAATCATCGACCGAGATACTTTTTTCTATCACTCTAAGTTTCATTTCTAAAGCAATTTGAATTACATTTTTTCGTTGTACTCCCATAACACAACCTTGAGTAAGAGATGGAGTTACAAGCATATTATCTTTGACCATAAAAACATTTGCTGCGACAGATTCGGCCACTGCATTTTTTGAATTCAATATCAGGCAATCATCCCACTCTTTTTCACTTTTCTCTATTGCCGCCATAACATAAGGGAGGGCACTCGTAGTTTTCAGATTCGATAACTTATCAATAGAAAGCCTTACAGAATCACAGATACCGATTTTCAGACCTGTTTTGTTGAGTTCAAAGTGGGGGGAATTTAAAGGTGAAGATTCAATAAAATAATCAAAATCATTCCATTGCGGAGTATAAAGACCCCCTGACTTCCTGAAAAAAGTAATGCGAACCCTCAGGTTCGCATTACTTTTAGTTTTTATATAATCAAGTATCATTTTTTGAAAACCCCCAAAAGTTAAGGGATTTGATGCTTCCTGCATTTTCAGCAAAGACAAACCCAAAGAAAGTCTCTTGAAGTGAGCTTCAGCATTCAGAAATCTCCCTTGACTTATTCTGATAGTTTCGAATAAAGCATCGCCGTATTTAAAAGCTCGGTTGTAAAACATTCATTACTTAATAAAATCTACATTACTTAACATCAACAACTCCCCTGTTGAAATATTTTTAAATCTTAACTGAGCAATTTTTACCTTCTCAGTTCTTTCAACTTCGTTTTTGGGTAACAAAAAATCGCTCAGTTCAAGAGAACCTGCATACTCGCCACCGGAATCATAAATTTCAAGTTCAAGATGACTGAGTTTATAATTATTGGTGACAGCGGTATTGTTCTGCGTATTAAACAGTTCGATCTTACCGGTAGATTCATCCAGTTTCACGGCAATGTTCTTAGCTTTTTTTGCTGCACCCTGTGCCTGTACAGAAAACGTGGCTGACAAACTTAGTATTAATACAATTATCAGGTATCTCATAATTATTAATTTTAATGAAAAACAGAATCAAACTCAAATTCACAGATATTAAAAATAAATAATTTAATATTATTCAACTTAATATATAAAGAATTTTAAAATGAAAAAAATTCTGCGTCTTTAATTAATCAATTATACGTTTTAAAACAATTCCTGTTCCAAAAACATATGAAGAAGGAACAATAACACAAAAAAGACCCTAAACAACTACTAGTCAATACATTAAAAAAAATAAAAAGGAATTTAATTTTTATTTTTTTTAGTAATAAGCTTGGCAGAACCATCTGTTTTATTCAGGACACCTTCAGAATATCGGGGCAATTCAGCCGCATTTGCCTCATCGGTATCTATATGCATTTCCAAAGCATATTTAGGAGATACCCGAACAAGCACGTTGCCAAAAGTAAGAGGCCTTAAACCATTAGTAACTTCCACATCCACAATATCCTTATCCTGAACACCAAACAAATCAGCATCTTCAGGGGTCATATGAATATGTCTCCAGGCACAGATAACACCCTCCTTCATCTGATATTCCCCTACAGGACCTATCAATTTGATTCCCGGGCTGTTTTCTACCTTACCCGAAGCCCTGACAGGGGCATCAATACCGATAAAAAATTCATCCGTTCTGGAAATTTCCAGTTGATTTTTTGGACGGGTGGGACCGAGAATCCGCACTCTTTCGATTTTATTTTTAGGGCCGACAATAGTGACCTGTTCATTGCAGGCAAATTGTTTGGGTTGAGACAGAGGTGCCTTTACAGTCAGTTCGTAGCCTTTACCAAAGAGGGCATCCACTGCTTCCTGAGTAAGGTGAATATGACGTCCTGATACGGCAATAGGTATAGTGGGTGTCGTATTTACCTTGTTTTTCTCTTCAATAATTCGTAGCGTTTCCTGTGCAATAGCAAACTGCTCGTTGGTTTTGACTGCCATTAATTTCACCCTGCTGTGGTTCATACCGAATTCCTGTACGGGATTCTCGGCAGAGAGTTTAACGTCATGATTTTTATCTTCATTGATCACTGCCCCGAGATAATCAAGTCTTTGAGTGGAACGGTGACGAACCACAGAAGAGTTTTCGCCGATACCTCCGGTAAAAACAATAGCATCTACCCCACCCATGACAGCAGAATAAGCCCCGATATATTTTCGTAAGCGATGCGTGAACACCTGTAGGGCCAATCGGCAATCATCATCTCCATCTGAAGATTTTTCGATAATATCCCGCATATCATTACCAACACCCGACAGACCGGTCAGTCCGCTTTTTTTGTTGAGCATCTGATTGAGTTCGTAAACTGACATTTCTTCCTCGTTTGCAAGGTGAATCAATGCCCCGGGGTCCACATCACCGGAACGGGTACCCATCACTAGCCCTTCAAGCGGGGTCATTCCCATTGAGGTTTCTACAGAACGTCCGTACTCCACTGCTGCGATACTTGAACCATTTCCAAGATGACAGGTGATTATACGCAGGGTTTTCAAGTCAGCTTTAAGGTGTTTTGCTGCAAGATTGGCTACATATTCATGAGAGGTACCATGAAAGCCGTACCGTCTGATGCTGTGTTTTTCGCGTAAATGTTTTGGTAGTGCATAGGTAACAGCACGTCGTGGCATAGTCTGATGAAAAGAAGTATCGAAGACTGCAACATGTGGCAAATCGGCAAATACTTTTTGTGCGACTGTGATTCCCAATAAATTTACGGGGTTGTGCAGCGGTGCCAAAACACTTACATTTTTGATTACATTTTCAACCTCGGCATCGATCAATACAGGCATGTCAAATTTATCACCACCATGAACCACCCTGTGGCCGACTCCACTTAGTTTCTGATCACCAAGGTGCTTCTTAATCAGTGGTAAGGCAAAATTAAGCACTGCCTCATGCCCCGAATCAGGACAATCAACCGATGTTCCGTTAATTGTTATAAGTGCTTTGTCATGAATCCGTTCAACTTTCATCGTAAGAACAGAAGAACCGTTATGTGCATTGATTACTGCTGCTTTTATTGAAGAGGATCCGCAATTTATTACAAGAATATTCATCTTTTAAGGTGATTTATTTTTAACTTATTTAATATTTTGGAATCCTAATTTAGCAATTATTTTTAGAATAGAACAATCTTTGTTATTATATTGTAAAAGATGATTTTTTTCTTTTTTTTATGTCTTTAACTCAAGAAAGATAATACCTTGATTTTGTCCTACTTAAATTTAGCTGAGGATTTTATTTGAGGAGATTAATAAATATTATTTAATACTGAAGAAATGAATAAATTTTGTGTGTCCGGAAAAAGGGAGGACTGTTTAAAAATAGAGCAGTTGATTTTAAGTGGAGACCGCACAAATATAGAGTTGGCCCTGCAAATAAGTAAATCATCCGGTGTCCGGATCAATTGGTTCGGGTTAGAAGGTTTACATAAGTGGCTTGTCAGATATCACTGCCTTTCGGAATGTACTGATATGGCAGAACTACTTTATAATATTATCAATCTTGAAGCCCTGGAACTAAGCTATGCATCGATAGATAAGCTCAGTGAGTTTTTACCTCTTTTGCCGAATCTCAGGTTTTTAAATTTTGCACATAACAAACCTGATTCCGCTCCGGATTTGTCTGTTTTTCAGGAATTGAAAAAGTTAAAAGTTCTGAACTTATCCGGGAATAACCTGAAGAATATTCCTCTCTATATGAAGTCTGTAAAAGACCTTGAGGAACTCTATATTTCGATGAATAAATTACAAACGGTACCGCCTGTCATTCAATCCTTTGATAAATTAAAGATACTGAGTCTCGAATCCAATAAAATCTCTGAGATTCCCGCTTTTATCGGTCAGATAAAATCTATTCAGAATCTTAATTTTTCCAATAATATTATTAAAAAAATTGATGGACAGTATTCCGGATTGAAAAATCTGAAATTTCTTAATTTCAGTTATAATATGATTGAAGAAACTGCGGACAGCTTTTGTGATGACAATTCTGTACAGTATCTGTTTTTGCAACATAATAGTTTGAGATATCTTCCTTTGGATACCGGTAAGCTAAAGAATCTTAAAAAACTGGATATTTCTTTCAATCAGCTGCTTTTCCTACCCGACTCTATCAGTAATTGCGGGGATATTAATGAAATCAACTGCTACAGCAATAATATTGATTCAATTCCTGAGGAGGTCTATAACCTTCAAAAACTGAGTAACCTAAATATCGGCAAGAATAAAATAGAGGCTTTGTCTGATAAAATTGGTATTCTAAAAAATCTGAAACAATTGAATTTAAATAATAATAAAATAGAAATCCTTCCCGATGCCATTTGCAAACTACATTTACTCGAAAGTTTAAACATCAGTAATAACAATTTAAATAAATTGCCTGCCGATATTGGTCAACTCAGTTCACTCAGGGAATTAAAAATGGACAGCAATGAACTGGTATCTTTGCCTGAGAGTATTTACCATCTGAAGCAACTGGAAATAGTAAGTCTGAAATGGAACAGGCTAGACGAAAACACTAAAAAAGTATTAAAGGAATCCCTTCCCGATTGCAGAATAATCTTTTAATTTACAATTTTTTATATTTCATCTTTTCATCAACTTCACATCCTTTTCACCCTCTTTTATTTACGTTTTATAAAAAAAAAAGAAAAAATACATTCCTTAACTGTTAAAAAATTGCTGATTGTCCTGCCGCTAAGTATTCAAATATCTTTTGTATTTTAATTTTTGAAATAAAATAACTACTATGCAGCCTCTGAAGGCAATCAGAACTGATATAGTTAGTTCTTGATTGACTGATAAATAGATTTCAGGATAAATAAAAAAGATTGACAATGCGATTAATATCAAAGTTACTGCTTAGCCTTTCCCTGCTTGTTTTTACATCATTTATTACACCTCCCGACAAGAAGGCAAGTAAATTGGGCGTATATAAAGGATATAACACAAAAGACTATAAAGGCTATTCCTACAAATCACAATATCTGGAAATGCCGGACGGTATAAAACTGGCCACCGATGTATTTTTACCAAAAAAACGGATGGAGGGCGAGCAATTTCCTACTATCATTTACTTTGTACGCTATGTACGTTCTATAGAGATGAAAAAAGTGCTGAGGAATAAAGAAAAGCCCCTGACTGGGGCACATGTTCCGCATAAGGAGATTAATTTCTTTACCTCTCATGGCTATGCCTGTGCGATTGTGGATTTACGTGGTTCTGGGGCATCCTTTGGATTCAGAAAGATGGAATTCAGCAAGGAAGAGG
>CAJQOX010000313.1 GCA_905480075.1 uncultured Aureispira sp.
CACTACTTTTCGATTTCCTTTTTTATCATTAAAATCATCTGTCCAACGTATAAATTGTCTAGTTCTTATTATGTTATTGAACGCTTTGCGTCTTTCTACTGCTTTTTCATCTGAAATGCCTTTAAATTCAACATAATCAAAATCATCCTTGCCAATCAGGAACTTTCGGATTTTTTCATTTTGAACAGCCTGTGGGTTTATAAAAATATATCTATGACTCATATCAAAGATTGCAATCTCGGCAGGCATATTATTGAGAATAAATTCATGGAATTCTTTTTGGTTTTCCATTTCATATTTCAACTCGGTCAGACTCTTTTGTTTTTCATTTAATTCATTAATGAAACCGGTAATATCAGCACCGTAAATATTTATATGATTAAACTCTTGAACATATAAAATATTAAGAGAATAATGCCGTTCATTTCTAGTCTCAATAAAATTTTCTTTAGCTCCTTTTACTTTTACTTTCTTGAGATGGCTTAGTAAAATTTGATCGTTTATATGGTTGTCTTTTATCTTAAAATCTGATAAAAAATTAATATTACTAGCCTCATTATTATATATTAGTTTACAATTTTCATTGAATCTTAAAATTAGATTTGGGTTTTCTGAAGGAAATTTGGACAAGGCATCAATTTCCTTTTTAGCTTCTTTTAATTCTACATTTCTTTTAACTAAATTTGCAAAAATCCCGAGTGTTTTTTTTACATTTTCCGGTAATTTATTTCTCTTATTATCCGCTACGCTCAACACACCAATAACCTCATTTTTTTTATTTTTTATAGGGATTCCAAAATAAAAGCCAATCTCTTTCGCATTCCCAATAATAGCGTCATTATTGAATGTTTTAAAATCCTCAATATAAAGGGAATTACCAGTAGAATATATTTGCTTTATTAATGAATTCGTTTCTGAGACTAGGGTCTTAGAGTCTCCAACAATTGATTGTATCCTGATTTGATTGCCCTCACTTAGATGTATGAACACACTACTCGCACCGGAGATACCTATCGCCGCTTCAATGATTTCATTAAAGTCATTATTAAAATGGGAATTCTCATGCATTTCTTCCATTATTTTAGCTAAGTGATTAACAACTACTCATTAGTTTATTAATAATAGTCCTGCAAAAGTAGAATTAATACTTCATTACTTAATGATAGGCAATCAATTTAAAATAAACAAAAAAATAAAGCTTTTTAAAAATACATTAAAAATTAAAGCTTTAGTAATTTATTTTGCTAAATTAGTATTTATCTTATTAACTACACAATACTAAAAATCACATCATGAATAATCTTGACTTTTTTAAGGCTTATTTTAAAAACGAATTTAAAGCTACCTACGATATAATTAAAGCGATACCCGCTGACAAGCTCGATTACCGCCCCCACCCTGTTAATAGAAGTGCCTATGAAATTGCTGAGCATATTGTAGCACACGTTTTTGACTTTGATGTTTTAATAAATAATAATCAATGTGATGAATGCTTGGTTTTTCCATTTAACTCCCCCTCCGAATTAGCAGATAAAATGAAAGAAATGTGGGAGAAGGCAGAAGAATCATTGGAAAATTTAGATTCAAAGCAATGGGAAGAAGAAACCGTTGAATTGTTAATTAATGGACAATCATTTGTGACATTACCCAGAATGCATATGGTGTGGTTTTTCCACAACGATATCATACACCACAGGGGTCAATTATCTAGTTATATCAGACCAATGGGAGGAAAAAACCCTGCTATTTATGGTTTCAGTGCCGACACCGTTTAAATCGGGACACCATAACCTTCGGGCCTTTTGTTAGTCTTCCATTATTGGTATCTTTTCTAAGGTCATTTTCGCAAATTGGGGCAAAAAACTGGAGCAAGTCTTTAACTGCTCCTTTTTCTGTGCTATCTATTTGAGGATATTATGATGTCTTGGGCCTCTTAATTATTGTTTTGGCCTGAGGTTTTATCATGTATTTCCTTATGGAATTTTTATTTGTAAACTTCTGCTTTTGCCCAATATCAAATTGGCATCTGCCAAGACTTTAGCTACTAAACATAACTTCTTTGAAGGATATTATATAATGCGTACCTTTTTTTGAGTAGTCCATCTTTACATTACCACTCAATTGTCTAACAAGTTTATGAACTAACTTTACCCCTAAAGATTTAGAGGTCTTAAAGTTGTAATCCCTGGGCATCCCAATACCATTGTCTCCAATTTGAAGAATAAAATCCGGTGGGTTCAGGCTAATGATTTTTATATAGATTAAGTCTTCTTTTGATTTTTTGGCAAAACCGTATTTAAATGAATTAGTTAAAATCTCATTGATTAACAATCCGAGCGTAATGGCAGTTTCTATATTTACGAATTCAGCACTAACATCCAAATCAAATTTTAATTTATGATTTTTATCAAAAAAAGATTTGAAATTAGAGTCAAATAATTCTTTGAGATAGTCTTTATAATTTATCGAAGTTAAATCCTCGGTCTGATACAGCATTTCGTGCACAATTGCCATGGAATTAATTCTTTGTTGGCTGGTTTTAAAAGTATCTAACATCTTTTCATCGTTCAAATAACTGGACTGAAGGCTTAAAAGACTAGTAATTATCTGCAAGTTATTTTTTACCCTGTGGTGTATTTCCCGGAGTAATATATTCTTTTCTTCCAGTGATTTTTTAATTTTATTTTCACTGATAATCAATTCTGATCTACGAGTTTTTTCTTTTGCTAAAGACTCTTCTAATTTGCTTCGAATTTTTTCAAGTTGCTGTTGGTTCTCATAAAAATCCGTTACGTCTAGAATTACACCAATTGACCCCTGAGTTTGATTGAAAGAGTCGAGAAGCGGCATGCCGGCAATATAGTACCTCCCGACTTCTCCATCTTTATGTATGAGATTAGATTCATATAGTTCTGGTTCACCATCTATTCTACTATCAATTCTTTCCTGAACTTCTGCTGCGATTTGACCAAATAATTGTTTTTCGTTTTTACCAATTAAATCTTCTTTATCATACCCTGTTTTATTACAAAATTCTGAATTTGTTTTTAATATTATCCCGTCATTATTTACACAGAGAACCCCCAGGTTAAAATGATCAAAAACTGATAAATGAGGGAAATTACCTCCCATTTTTTCAGCCTGCGATAAAGTTTTAACTCTCCCCTTTCTCTTGTCTTGAAATATTCTGAAAAACATTTCAAAGACCGAGAATATTGCTGTAAAAATCATTACTACTAAAACGTCCTCATATATATTTATATCTAGGTATGAGAACACCATTCCACCAGTAACAAACATAAACAAATACCACGTGTAATATTTCTTATATTTTGATATATTTATCATGATTATTAATCAAGTAAGCACTTTAATTATTATGACAGGGTGATTTTAATAATATTCTACATGTTGTTCATTATTTAGCATTCAGAAAACAGATAAAATTATTCAGGATTTAAAGCTTGAAAAAAAATGGAGAGGACAAAAGATTCTAAAAAAAAGTTTACTAATTCTCCATCAGCAACAATAAACAATGTTTCAAAATCTTTGGGGATTGCAGATGTTTTAGATAATCAGCTCAACTTCTTTGAAGGATATTATATAATGCGTACCTTTTTTTGAGTAGTCCATCTCAATATTACCATTCAATTGTTTAACAAGTTTATGGATTAACTTTATACCTAAAGAGTCAGAGGTCCTGAAGTTGAAACCCGTTGGTATTCCAATGCCGTTATCACCAATTTTAAGAATAAAATCAGGTGAAGTTAGGCTAATGATATTTATATAGATTAAGTCTTCTTTTGATTGCTTGGAAAAACCATACTTCAATGAATTGGTTAAAATCTCATTGATTAATAATCCCAGCGTAATGGCAGTTTCTATATTTACGAATTTAGCACTAACATCTAACTCAAATTTTAATTTATGTTCAATATTAAAAAAAGATTTGATATTAGAGTCAAATAGTTCTTTAAGGTAATCTTTGTAATTTATTGAAGTTAAATCCTCTGTTTGATACAGCATTTCATGAACAATTGCCATGGAATTAATTCTTTGTTGGCTGGTTTTAAAGGTATCAAGCATCTTATCATCTTTCAAATAGCTGGACTGAAGGCTTAAAAGGCTGGTAATTATCTGCAAGTTATTTTTTACCCTATGGTGTATTTCTCTAAGTAATACATTCTTTTCGTCCAGTGATTTTTTAATTCTATTTTTACTACGGACCAATTCAATATTAACTTTCTCTAATTCGGCAGAATGTTTTTTTGCATTTTTTTCCTCCGCTTTTGCATGAAGAAAATAATTTGTTTTTAAAACAACCAATTCCTTTTCTCTTTGCAAAGACTCCTCTAGTTCCAGGGTACGATTTTTAACTTTATGTTCTAAAGTCTCTTTATAATTATTCAAAATTGTAATATCCTGACCAACTCCAAGAACCCCTACTATTTTTCCTTCTGAATTTCTACGGGTAGAGGAGTTGAGAAGCACCATCACCCTTTTACCATCTTTGGTAAATAAAGGGAATTCGTAGTTGGCAGTTTCTTCTCCTTTTAAGGCATTGTCTAATACCTGCTTGACGGATTTTCGGTATTCTTCTGTGATGTATGTTTCTACCAAATCTTTGCCGAGCACTTCTTTCTTTAAGAAGCCAGTAATCTTTTCAGAAGTCTGATTCCATTCGTTGACCAGACCTTTGTTATCGATTCCAAAAATTGGTGCATTAGCCGTTTCTATAAACTGACGCAATTCCTTCGCTACAGATTCTGATGCTGTTCTCAGTTTATCCATTTCTGTAATATCCTGTCCTACGCCAAGCACTCCAACTATTTTACCCTCTGCATCTCTTCGAGTGGAGGAATTAAGAAGCACTAACACCCTATGTCCGTCTTTAGTAAATAAGGGGAACTCGTAGTTAGCAGTTTCTTCGCCTTTTAACGCATTGTCAAGCACAAGTTTTACTGCCGCTTGGTAATCTTCAGTTATATAGGTTTCAACTAAATTTTTACCCAATACTTCATCTTTTTTGAAACCCGTAATTTTTTCAGAAGTTTGATTCCATTCGTTTACCCGCCCTTTATTATCGATTCCAAAAATTGGCGCATTAGCCGTTTCAATAAACTGACGCAATTCCTTCGCTACAGATTCTGATGCTGTTCGAAGGTCCTCCATTTCTGCGATATTTAGCAATAAACTTGAATTAGAAACTTGAAGTTCAGCTGCTTTTGACTCGAGGATATTGTTCAACTTATTTAGTTGGCTTTGAGCTTTTTTCTCCTCCGTTAAATCTCTCCATACCACATGAAGAATTTTGTCGTTGGCATTTTCAGAAGAGATTGAGGTTAACAAAACTTCCACAGGAAAAACTTCGCCATTACTCTTAACATGATACCACTCAAACCTGTTACTGCCTGTGTCGTAGGCGATGTTATTCATTGCTTTTGATTTTTCAGACGATAATTGGCCATCAGGCTGTTTCTCAGGTGACAATTCGAAAGGATGTGTATTTAAAAACTCTACTGAGTTTTTATATCCAAGCATTTTAATAACAGCATCATTGCACTCAATAAATACATTATTCTTGAGAATCAACTCTGCATTAGCAGATTTTTGGAATAATTCCCGATAGCGCTTTTCACTTGCGGCTAAGGTAAGTTTAGTTTTTCTGAGATTTAACAGGTTCATCACTTGATTCCCTAAGGCTCTCAATGATTGTATCTGACTTTGACTTATTAATTTGGGCTTTGAGTCAATAACACACAATGTCCCCAAAGGAAGACCATTGTCGCTGATTAATGGAACACCTGCATAGAATGTTACGTGAGGATTACCAGTCACCAATGGGTTGTCATGAAATCGATCGTCTATCCTGGCATCGGGAACGATGAATACATTTTCTTGATCATTTATTGCATGCGCACAAAAGGCATCTTCTTTAGGTGTTTCTCTAACGTCTAAGCCATGATGAGATTTGAACCATTGACGCTCGTTGTCAACAAAGCTAATCAAAGAGATTTCAGTTCCACATATTGACGCTGCAATTGCAGTGAGGTCATCATAATCAGATTCGGTAAGGGTATCAAGTATAGAATAGGATTCTAAATCTTGTAACCTTTCTCTTTCTTTCTCGTGCTCTTCCGGTTTTAACATTTAATTTTATTTATTAATGATAGCTGCCAAAATTAGAGAATTTTATCTTTTAGGTTGTAGTAGGGTTGCTAGGTAATAAATTAGAGTTTAAAATGTGTTGATTATGATAATATATACCCATAATTAAAAAACAGAATACATTAATAAACATTTTATTTTCCAAAATAAAAAAATCAAAAAAAAGAGATTAAGAAAAATTTTTCTGTTTTAGTTAGATAAACAGCATATACTAAAAGGCAGGAAGATGGGAATATATACAATCATAAAGGTTTTAATAATTACTGTGGAAGTTCTACAAAGTTAATTATTTAATCCCTTTTTCGAAAAAAAAACAGAAAAAAATTACTTCAGTTCATAATAACCCATTTTCTCTTATTCGTGCTAATAATTAATAATAATAATATTAATAGCTGCAGTTAGAACGGGTCCGTTCACCCCTTCAATACCCTAAAGTGATGTGCCACGCACAAACAGGCAAACAGGAATTCCCAATTCCAACCAAGAGGCATTACCGCTAAAATATTTTAAATTTAATGGTTTTTTGTAGAAAACGTGTAGAATAAATTCAGGTATTCAAAACGAAGAAGACAGAATACATGATTATGTTAATTGCAGGATAATAAGATTAAAAGATTTAAAATGATCATTTTGCTTAATACCGGTGATTAAAATGCCAGGAAAATTCAAAGAGGCCTGCCCAATATATAATAGCCCAGTTTTTTACCATTCCCCTTCAAAGCATGTTTCACTTCCCAGGTATAATTATCATCAGAATCCGGAAGCAACTCATTTACATCCTCAAAAGTATAAGTCCTTGGCATCGATGCCTGTCCATCCCAGGCAAAAAATAGAGGAATCAAGGGGATAAACCATGAAAACAAAATATCTTTCCAATTCAGGGGTTTTATAAAAAGCACCAAAATAATAGCCATTATACTCATAATCGTCAAAGATAAAGGCAACAAAAGCCACCAAACAATCAAGGGCAGCATATTTTCTCCCATTTCATAAATAAGCAGTGTTTGTTTATTATCCTGTGCAGATTGTAATATCTTCCGGGCAATTTCAGGAGGCATATGATGAAAACTGTTGACCATAGTCTTAATTCCTTCCGGGGCCTGAGACAAATTGGCAGCATCAAGCGGAATTTCAGAATAACTGATATGGTCTCGATGACTGGTATTAAACTGCTTTACAAATTCATTATTCGGATGAAGATCAGTCAAAAGAAGTTCCACTTTTTCATTCCCTTTTTCATTCATATGCTGAATGATCTGAGGCATAACCCCTCCGGAACCTGCCCCTATGTCCACTATTTTATTGCTATTACTTTTGTTCAGAATTTTGAAAAGCAAATTTGTTAATACTTCCTTTGTTCCAAATATCCTGTGCATCACAACGATCAATTTGGTCATTGTAGAACGAAAGGTATCCGGAAACCAATCAAAATCTTCAAATTCAAATAATTGTACTCTTTTCATCTTTTGAATTATTAATTAAAAAAATCTTTCAATCAGGAGGAGAAACTATTCAATCAACACTCTTTCAGACTGTATCATTCTTCCTTTGTTGTTGCGGATTTTCAAAAAATAAATGCCCGGCTTAAAACCTGTGACAGGAACTTCCAGAACTTTTACTTTTTTTGTAATCTTACAACACTTTTCTAAAAGGCGTTTTCCATCGAGACCGAACAATTCGACACAGGCCTTAGAAGAAGGGAAGGCAGCAATTGAAATCTTCAGCATATCCTTATCCTGTTCACAATTGAGACTATCCAATAGTAGGAGCCCCTGAGACTTGTACAATTCCTGATTGACATCAGCAATCCCAAAAGTATAGTCTCCTTTTAGAACAGAAAAGGAGAACCCACCGGCAAACTGATTCTGATTTTTGGTATAGTCGGGATGAATCTGCCAGGCATGATTCTCAGAAGGCCGGTAAAGCAAGACAATACTGTCCAAAGTGGCTTGATCAATCAATTTCTTGTCCGTTTTAGCATCGGCAAATAATACGGCTTTTAGATCTAAATTATCAGGAACAATTCCTTTCACCGACCAATAATGCGTTTTTGAAACAGACTGAATATTTCCGGACACCGTAGAATCGGGCGCCACAGGGTGGTATTCGAGATGCAGCCATGCAGAATCGGGAGCAGCCTGAAGGTTCAGATGATAAAAACCGACCTCTCCGTTAACATTAATATATTTACCGCTTTGTTCCGAAGTCAATTTTATCTGCTGATCATAACGTGCCTGATTGAGGCGGTGTTCTTCATTGATAATAACAGAAGAAGGATAAAAAGGCAATGTCAGCAGAGCAGAATCGAGCGCTCCGGATACTACAATTCTTTTGGTTATTTTATTATTCCAGCTATCAATAAATGAAAGCTGCAGCGGTACCTCCCTACAAAAAACCTTACGTCCCAACAACTTCTGTCGGATATGGATTTTCATTTCACAGCCCTCCCCTCTTTTGCTGACTTTTGATTGATCAATTTCGAAATGCGGAAAGCCACCGAGGAAAAGCCAATCATCAAAAAATGCCGTCATATCTTTGCCTGTAGCAAAAGTAAGGGCATCACGAAAATCAGGGGTGTTGAGGTTTTTGAACTGATAATTCTCTGTAATATAACAGAGACCTTTCCGAAAGAGCGAATCGCCGAGATACCAACGCATATTATGTACTACCGAGGCCCCTTTATCATAGACATGCATTCCATAAGTATAGGCATGAGGAACAGCCGCCACCGGCCGGTAGCCTTTTTCCCTGACATGTGCATTTTTCATTACATTATAATGATTCTTTTTGACTTCCCTCAAATAACGCTTGCGACCATAGGCATGTTCCCAGAACAGATGTACAGAATAGGAGGCCATCCCTTCGTTAATCCACATCTCCTGAGCCGATTCACAAGTAACAAGATTGCCCCACCAGGAATGCCCGAGTTCGTGGGCCATCAACGACTCTTTGTTAAGTGTTCCATTGGCAGCAGCTATTGGATAAGTAATATTAGTGGCATGTTCCATAGCCCCTGAACGGAAGGGCACTAAGGAATAGCCCACCTTTGACCATCTGTGTGGTCCGTACCAATATTCATAGGCCTCTATCGCTTTAGTAAGATTGAAGAAGGATTTTATCATATTGGCAGTATCCGATGCATTAGCTGCTAATTCAACAGGCACTTCCCCTGCAATTCCTTCATGAGACTGTTTAATTGTTGTGTAATCTCCAACAGCAATACAAGCCAGATAGGTTGGAATAGATTCTTTGAGTTTCCAGACCCTTGTTGTATTTCCTTCTTTCGTATTTTCTGAAAGCATTATTCCATTGCAATGCGCTCTTTTGTTGCTGCGGGTTTTAATACTGAAAGTATAGGTGGCCCGTTCCATAAAATTATCAAAACAAGGGTGCCATACCCGGCCATAATTGTGGGGGTCGGAAGCAAAACCTACTCCAAGATTATAGGCATAATTATCTTTAAAATAAAACCCGCCCCAGGATTTATCCTGCTGAGGACTCCCGTTGTAGTAAACTATAATTTCTGCAGAATCTCCCATATTCATTTCAGGGAGGCTGATATCCAAAAGGGTATCATTGTACTTGTAATACAGATTTGAATTACCCAATGTAACCGAATCAACATTGAGTTGAAGCAGATCTAAATATATTCGTGAAACAGCATTGATCTTCGCTACAAATTTTATGGCGCAGAAACCATCCATTTTCTGCCCGGCATAATCCGTCATATCCAATGAGACCCTGTAATTCAGTATATCTATAGTATCACTTCTTTTATTGCAATTTATTCCTGACGGAAGGTTATTCCATTGAAGGGCAGCTTCCCTCAACATTTCTTTAGTATGCCTGCAGGATGGAACCTCATCACAATTTTCCTGCGCCGTCAACATCGAAAAGGAAGCAAAAACCAATAGAATAATCCAAAATTTATTGTACATTGTTAGCAATTGAGAAATACTGAGTTAAAATCTGTTTCTTACCTTAAGCAATATATTAAAAATATTGATTCTTTCTTTTATGAAAGAAATTTTTCATCTTATTAAAAGCAGAATAATACAATAAAATCAACAAAAATAAATGATACTAGCATTAGACCAGGGAACAACAAGTTCAAGAGCCATAGTTTTTGACAAAAACAGCAATATTTTAGCCTCAGAACAACAGGAATTTAAACAAATATTTCCGGAATCGGGTTGGGTGGAACACGATGCCAATGAAATATGGCAGAGTCAGCTGACCGTAGCGCAGAATGTGCTAAAGAAAAACAATATTTCCCCTGCTGATATTAAAGGAATCGGTATAACCAATCAGCGGGAAACCACCGTGGTGTGGAACAAACATACTGGCAAGCCGGTTTGCAATGCCATAGTTTGGCAAGACAGAAGGACAGCAGGAATTTGCGATGACCTGAAGGCAAAGGGGATGACAGATTATGTATATCAGAATATGGGATTGGTTTTGGATGCCTATTTTTCCGGAACAAAATTGCATTGGATATTAGAAAATGTGGACGGAGCAAGAGCTGCCGCAGAAAATGGCGATCTGTTATTCGGAACAATAGATACCTGGCTATTATGGAATCTTACGGACGGGAAAGTGCATCAGACAGATTACAGCAATGCCTCAAGAACCATGATTTTTAATATTCAGACTCTTGAGTGGGATGTGCCGATGCTGAAGAAACTCAACATTCCTGCTTCAATGCTTCCGGAGGTTCGCCCTTCAAGTGAAATTTACGGACATAGCACAAAAGAACTTTTAGGGGCTTCAATCCCGGTGGCAGGTATGGCAGGCGATCAGCAGGCAGCTTTATTTGGTCAGGGATGTCATGTTCCCGGAATGGCCAAAAACACCTATGGCACCGGCTGCTTTATGTTGATGAATACCGGAGAAAAAATTATTCATTCTAAAGCAGGTTTACTGACAACTATTGCCTGGGGACTGGACGGTAAGGTTGAATATGCGCTGGAAGGCTCCGTTTTTATTGCAGGAGCAGCAATACAATGGTTAAGAGATGAACTAAAATTACTCGATTCTGCCCCGGACTCTGAATATTTCACCAATAAAGTCAAGGACAATGGGGGTGTTTATGTAGTCCCTGCCTTTGCCGGTTTGGGTGCCCCTTACTGGGACATGTATGCAAGAGGGGCTATATTTGGATTGACGAGAGGGTCGAGCAAATACCATATTATACGTGCCACGCTCGAATCCCTGGCCTATCAGACACGGGATGTACTGGAGGCAATGGAAAAAGATTCCGGAATAAATCTTCAGACCTTAAGGGTAGATGGCGGTGCCTGTGCCAATAATTTTCTGATGCAATTTCAGGCCGACATATTGGATACGCCGGTACAAAGACCGGAGATAATTGAAACCACTGCATTAGGGGCTGCCTATCTTGCAGGATTGGCTACAGGCTTCTGGAAAAAGGAAGAGATAAGCGACAGATGGCAACTCAATCGTACTTTTGAGGTAGAAATGGATAAAGAAAAACGCGATAAACTTTACTCAAAATGGCAGAAAGCTGTTGAACGCAGCAAAGGATGGGAAGATGAATAGTTCTTTACGAAAAGAAGGAACATTCTTTCCGTTTTTTTAATAAACAAAAAAAATGATACTTTACGGTTTACTTGGAATTATAGTCCTGATCATTATAGCGGCAGCCTTTACTACAAAAGATGCGAACAGGAAGGCTGTTGCCGCAGGGGAATGCCTGAAAAGGATGGAGGATAAATATGAACGATACATAAAAGAGAATATTTCAGACAAAACACTGGAAGATTTTGGTCTTGAAGTGGATGCTGAACAATTATCAAAATCTGCCTTATCGCATATCCGTTCCGACCTCGATGGATTGATTAATCTGATAAATACCAATACTTTTTCTGTCGTCAACATAGCTTATTCAGCTCAATATTTTCCAAACCTAATTGAATTAACTGAAGCTTATTTCAGAACAAGTCAGAAAAGTATATCAAAAAGATTGACCGAAGCAGAAGAACATAATTTACGTAATACAGCACTTGATGCTATTCAGGCTGATGTTCAAAAAAGAATGTTGAATCTGAACATCGGAGATTTATAATTAAGATGTAATTATTCTGAATACTTTTTTAATCTGGGGTCTCTGAGATATTTATTAATAATTCAGCCACTCTTGCTATTTTCATTTTCATTATGAAATATTTGTTACTTTCGCTTATTATGCTGCTAAGCCTTCTTTTTTTTCCTGTTCAGTCAACAGATGGAGAAGCAGTATATTCAAGTGAATACGTAATAAAAAACAAAATAAAATCCACAGAATCTACTATTGAAAAAAGGATATCGAAGGTTCCTGTTGAACGTAAAAAGGCCAAAACAAAAAAAAGAAAAAGGGGCAGAATTACGAAAAAATTGAAACGGCAACAAATGCAGGACAAAAGAAATGCATGGACAATTGCAGGTGCTATCCTCGGTTTTATTTTTTTGTGGTCCGGAATTCTATTCCTTCCTATCATTTTCCTCGCTTTACTGCTGGGAATTAATCCTTTGTTATTTTTCTCAATACCTGTTTTTTTGATTATCTCAGGAATTACCCTGCTTAATTCTTCCTTTAATTCTTCTTCCCGGGCATTTCAAAGGAACCCCGACTATGAACGTAAACGCAAAAGAAATTTCGGGATTGCTACAATTATTACCGGAGGGGCAAGCATCATATCAAGCCTGGCATTCTCACTAATAGCTATTCAGGGAATCATAGTAGCCGTTTTTAATGTATCGATCATTGCAATACCTATTCTGGGAATTTTTATTGGTATTTTCCTATTATTAAGTGGTATTATGAAAATAGACAAAAGCTATGGAACTTATTCGGACAATCCTGT
>CAJQOX010000314.1 GCA_905480075.1 uncultured Aureispira sp.
GTGGAAGACTTGCTTTGTGCCGGAGGTGCCTGGTCGGCAAAACTGATGGAAAAACTAAGGATAAGAATGCCCTTGCAGGGAGGTAAGGGATATAGCTTTGAGATGAAAAAAGCCAGTGGTATACAGATTCCAACCGTTTTGTCGGAAGCTAAGGTTGCTGTAACTCCAATGAAGGGCTTTACCCGTTTTGCAGGAACAATGGAAATTGATGGTCTGAATAATAAAACAAACAAAAAACGGGTACTCGGAATACAAAAAGCTGTCTCCTCTTATTATCCGGACATTAAGCCTGAAAAAGAATCCCTCAGCCCTGTATGGAATGGTCTGCGTCCCTGTTCACCGGACGGATTGCCCTACCTGGGAAGAACCGAAAAATACAAAAACATGGTCATCGCCACCGGACATGCTATGATGGGCCTGAGTATGGGACCTGCTACCGGACTTATGGTCAGTCAGTTGTTGGAAGAAAAAAAGCCGGCAATTGATATTTCTTTGCTGCATCCTCAGCGATTTGACTGAGGAAGATATAATCTCCTGTATCTCTCAAATGTCAGTAAGTTTTATCAATAATTATGAAGTGGCATTCCATTAAAAAGAGTGAATAAAAATTTAGTATAAAATACATCTATGCCCCTAATCAGTTGGATCTGAGCTCTAAAAAACAATTATTTATTACTATATTATGGTATTGTTATAAATTGAAACTCAAAAAGATGAAAATATTAAAAAAGATACTCTACGTCATCATTGTACTTGTCGTCCTGTTTTTTGCCTTCGGAATTTTTAAGCCTACCATTAATTATGGTCATGAAATCACGGTAAATAAGTCTGTGAAAGAATCATGGGCTGTTTCTCAGGACCATTCAAAATTTGCCCTTTGGCTTGAAGGCTTCAAAAGCATAGATTTGATAAGCGGAGACTCAGCACAGGTTGGAAGCAAATACAAAGTTGTGGTTAATCCCGGCGACGGACAGCCTGATTTCGAAATGACCGAGACGCTTGTTTCAATTAAGGAATTCGACCATATATCATTGAGTTTTGACAGTGAAATGATGACCTTTGAACAAACGATTCATCACTCCGAGAAAGATGGAAAAGCAACAGTAAGAACAGAATCGCAGGTTAGTGGTAAGGGCATGGTAATGCGTTCTATGTTTGCAATAATGGATATGTTTGCCGGTTCCTTTCAGACACAGGAGGAAAAGAATATTGAGGCTTTAAAAAAAGTGATTGAGGAGAACAAGACAGATTATTATCCGGCACCTGTTGAGATAAAAGAAGAAGTGAATGTTCAGGAATAAATTCCTGAACAATCTTTGCTATATTTTATCCTTCTTTTTAAGGTGCTGTATTTTATCCCTTTATCAGAGACTACTTGATATTAATTTATTAATTATGTCGAAGGAATCTTTAATATGATAATGAATTAAAGATATCGATATATTAATTCTATTGTTGGTTATGTTATCTGTTTCTAAACTCAATATTTCCCGATATTTAAAATAAACATATTTATCGTCTGTATTATAACCAAATGAACCAATTGCCAGGCTAAAGTTTTCTTCATGAATGAATTTGTTTAAAGCTTCTTCTTGATCTTTGGAAATATTGCTTGTGTCAAATGGTAGTGTCACAAAATATTGTAAAATCTCAAAGCCCCCCAGCATTTCTTTAGCATTAGGTACCAACATAATTTCCATAAGTTGGCCTTCTTCCATGGGTTTATTTTCAAGTTCCAGATAGACAATAATTCTGTCTACAGGAACCTCTTTGTCAGATGGTAAAAAAGTGGTTGTGTATTCATCGCAGGATACGATACTTTGCTGAATAGCCTCTATCATAATTTAAAACTAAATCTCATTTAAAAAATCATTACCTTTTTTTAACTTCTTTCATAAGAAATTCTTTTTTTTCTGCATCATTCCAATTTATCCATTGTTTTGATTTAGCATGTGCGGTAAAAATTTCCAAATCTCCTTGATGGGATAACAAATGTTTAACGAGTTCTTCATTCTTTTTATTCTTATTTTTACTTGATTTTTTTTCATTAAACATACTCAAAACACCAGTTTTACTTTTTTTCATTCTTTCTTCAGAAACCTCTGAATTGTCTCTTCCTAAAGGTTCTGCCGGTTCCTCTTCTTTATCAGAGCTGCTAGTGTCAGTTTCATCTGCACCTGCACTATCATACAATCTTGTAGTTTCATCTTCTACAGGTGCATCCTTTTCTTCATTCATATTGCCGGCATCATCCATTTTCCTTTGTTCAAACTTTTCCAATAAACCGGATTCGTAAGCTTCATCCTCATCTTCCTTAAGCATTCTTTTATAAATTATACCTGCATCTTTTATCTTCTTTTGTTCTAAAACATTCAATTTAGCCAAACCTTTCAGTTTTCTCTCAGATTGGAATTTGTAAGCTGCCATTGTTTCTTCGCGACTACTTCCATATTTTATTTGTTTCTTGCTTAAATAATCCTTAGACTTTTCATCTTGTTCTTCTTTTCTCTCATCATCATCACCATCTCTTCCATACAACTTATTATATTTTGCCAGGGCTATATTTTTTTTAATATTTTTTATAGGATCAAGACCTTTCAATCCACTCATTTTTTCATGTGCTACTGTGCCTAGTTCTTCCTTTTTATTTTCCCGGTCACTCATTATTTCCTGATTACTGCGTTGATGTCTTGCTTTTGTATCGCGTCCTTTTTGTTTAAGTTTTCTTGAAACTTTACGCGAAGATTTTAATCCTATCGAGACGCCTCCCACAACAGTGGAAGCAGCGGCTAATCCGCCTCCAACGGGGGCAGCGGCCCCGCTCGCTCCTGCAATCCCACCGGCCATAGCTAAAGCGCCTGCAGTGGCATCTATTCCACTTGTTACACCTTCGAAAGCAGCAGCTTTTCTACGTTTCCCCATTATTTCATTCATATGATGTAAACTTTCCAATCTTTTTTCATCCTCTTGACTAAGCTCATTACCTTCGAGCTTTTTTATTTCTTCATCTATTTTTTTTTGTTTCTTTTGGGAAGTTACTCCTTTTACGATTGCTCCTCCAATACCTATTGCCCCTATTCCCATCCCAACAGCCCCACCTGCAATTCCAGCTGCTGAAGCTACTGTTGCAGCAGCAGAGGCAAATGACAACAGTTCAGGAATAGAAGTCATAGCATTTTTCACCAGATCATATTCTGACTTAAGAAGATTGGTTTCTGGAAATCTGGTGAAAAAACTGTCAATTTTTCCCAGGAGTTCGACGAAATCATTAGGTTTTTCTAAATCTTCACATATTTCTTCTTTCTTTTCAAGCAAGAATTCAACTATATTTCTTCCTGCCTCCGCAAGGGCGCCCCAGCGTATCTTACCATTTTCATCTTCATACTTCCCTTCCAGTGTTCCTTCGAGGCCTGAATCTTTGAATTTTTTTAACAAAAATGATTTTATTTCATCTAAAACTTCTGCTGATATTTTAGCTTCGTCGTCCTCCTCATTTTCATTACCTAAGGAATCAGACTGGTTTTCGCTAGAGTCTGCCCCCCTGCCAAAGGGTTTCAGGCCGGTGGTTTCAGAAGCATTAAATTCTTCCCTGCCAAGGGGATTCTGCATGCCGGTATATTCTTCAGAATCAGCATACTTGAAACCAGGGTCATTGGAAACGAATTTTTGCTCTTTAATTAATGGATTAAATTCCCCATATGCTCCATATTCAGTTTGATCCTCATCAGTGGGAATATGAGAGGAGGCATCTACCCCATAAGCTGGATTCAGGACGGAGACACCTTCTTCAGATCTTTTTCCATCAGTGCTTTGTTCCTCATCTTGTTTAATTCCTGTTATTTCATGATAAGATCCATCATCAAAGGGAATCTGACCGGAGGAGGTATCTAATTCAGTAACATCTTCCTGTTGCTGCAAAGCTCCATCCTCATCAGCGGCTTTCCTTAAGGCCATCCCTTCATGGGCTTCCGCGGATTGATCAATTCCGGTTCTTAATTCACTCACCTCTTTAAACTCGGTGCTCTTGTCCTCAATAACAGATCCCTGACTACCTTTAGTTTGAGAAGAATCATTTGCTACTGATTGGCTTTTCTTCTTTTTTGACCTATTGAAATAACCTTTCATTTAAATGGGATGTTAATTGACTTATAATTGCTGCTTTTTGTAAAACACTAAACTAATTTAATAAATTGGCAATTGCTAATATTAATCTATTTAATTGTCTGAGAATGAATTTAAAATAAAGTGTGGGCCTTCATCAGGCGGCAAAGACTTCTGCGGGCCAAACCATTCGTATCCTACCTCAATAATAATACGTGGTTAGGTATCATGCAACACCATCTAAATACAACAGCCGTAAAGGAAAACGAGAGACCCTGATAAAGTTTTCTTTATTCATTACAATTTAAATCAGTTTCGAGTATAGAATAAATAATACTATCTTTAAAAATGCCGTTATAAAAGAAATTCTCACGGAAATAAGCTTCTTTTTTGAATCCAAATTTTACAAGTAATCGTTCAGATTTTTCATTTTCAGGATTAACGTTGGCTTCGATGCTGTGTAGATTTAATTCACTGAATCCAAAATTAATCAAGCGATTCATGGTTTCTTTCATAATTCCTTTACCCCAGAATTGAGGCTTCAAAGCAAATCCGATCTCTGCTCTGCAATGCCTCTTAACCAATCTCCAAAATCCAAAATATCCTATTAATTCATCAGTGGATTTTTCTATTATTGCCCAATTAATTCCTTGTCTTTCCTTAAATAAGTTTTGGTTTTCAATTATTGCTTTTTCTGCATCCTGAATATTTTCGTATTCAGGGCTATCCATAAATTCCATTACCTGAGCATCTGACCTGATCAATAACAGATCACAGGCATCATTTTTATTAAATTCCCTGTAAATCAACCTGTCACTTTCACATTCAGGAAAATCATCAAAAATTTTTTCGTTTATTTGATCCTTCATTTATACATTCTCAGTTACATTTAAGGCGAAATACCGATCAGCATGCTAAATTGTATATAAATTTGTCCTGATTTTTAATTTTACAAATTCAGGAGCAATTTATAATTGACGAACAACCACAGAAGCTACACTGGAAACCTTGTATGTTTTTTTCCATTTTTTTCTATAATCAACTACAATTTCTTTAACTTTTCCAGGCAACAAAGGTGCAATTTCAGATAATTTATCTTTTAACTGAGGGAAAAATTCATAAATCTTTTCATCTGAAGCTTTCGTTCCCCATTCAAGCTGCTCAGATTTTATCGATTTTTTGAGCTTTTTAAATTTTTTCTTTATCTCTTTTCTTATTGCCCTATCTTCAATACGGGATAATAATTCCTTTATTTTTTCCTTTATTTCTTCAAAAGTATAAGGCTTATGTGAGGCTATTTCCTCTAATTGCATTTCATGGCATATAGGCTCTATCAGGTTCCTGATCTTTTTATAATGATTCAATTTTTCTGTAAAAGAATCAACACCTTCTCCTTTCTTATCAGCAATAGCTTTTTCATATATTGATATTAACTTAAAGAGTTCATACAACTCCACAGCAAATTCATCCATTTGTAATTATTTTTTTTTCGTTAAAACAAAACCTGCAAAAAACAAAAGAAAAAGTCCGCTGCCAATGACCAAAAAATAATTCAATTGTTTCTCAGGTTTTTCAATTTCGATGATACTATCTTTTTTATTCAAAAGTGAATCATCAGGAATTTCCACAATAAGATTTCGTTCAAACAAACTGTCCATAAGTATAATATTCATACTATCTACAGGATTCCCACTATAAACAAAAACAGGACGGTAATCCATTTTTTTGCCTATTATGGTATCATTGATATATTTTTTTCGCATCTCACTAACATGCAATAAACCCTCAAAATCCCTGACGGCTGTTTGTGGGGAATTATAGTATTTTTCTGCGAAGGCAAGATCAACATCCACTCCTTTTTTTATCCAGTTTAATTCATCTGTTTGGATCTGCTTATAAAATTCATCTCCCTGTTCACACTCTTTATCAAACAGCTTTTCGAGCAATTCAATATCCATAAATTTTTTACGACTATTTTCGTGATTATCGGCATATTGAACAGCCAGTAAAAAGGCGGTTCTTTTTCGGTATACTTCCTTTGACCCTGAATCCTCAACGACTCTTGATGCTTTTAAATATGCCCTGCAGGCTAAATGTCTTGAAGCCACTCGATTTCCGGTATTAAATAACAGATCCCCAAGAACTTCCAGTAATATTGGAGAATTATGGTCTGCAAATTTCATCATTCCCATTATTCCTACAATTGCTTTTGAAAGTTCTTCCTCTGGCAATTCTTTTAAATTCTTTCTATACTTTTGATTGTATTTTTTAATCAAAAAGCCATAAAAATTATTTTTATTTAATTTACTGAAATAGTCTTGAGGATAAGCATAGAACTGAGCATCAAGAGGAAGAAGAACCTTTCCTTTGTAAGTTTTTGACAAAAGATATTCTACAAGATATTTTTGATAAATTTCTCTTCCGAAATGTGCATTTTCATTTACAGATAATGCCTTATCAATATATTCCAAAGCTTTTTTCAACTTACCGGCAAAGATGTAAAAAGTACCGATGTTTGAATAAGTTTCATACATACCGGGACGAAGCGAGTCTTTTTTGAACATCAAATCTATCCCCTTTTGATGTGCACCTGTTTTAGAACAGGCCACTGCCAAATCATCGTAAAGTGCTATTTGTTCCGGATGTTTTTTTATTTCCTGCCTTCTGTTTTTGATTCTCCAATAATAAAATTCCGGAGAATGCCTGATAAACTTACCGGATAATAACTCAAGAACACTTGGAAATTGCTGTCTTTCCATTTCAATAGTATCATAATCCCACAAACAGGCATTGGCAGGAATACACTAAAATGTAAGAAACAATATAAAAGGTATATTGAAGACCGAAGAGGACATACATTAGATGATTTGACAGAAACAAATAAAATTTATAAAAAGAAAAGGTGTTTTACTTATTCAGAAAGTAAAATCACCCTCAGGCCTACTCATTACATTCCAATTTTATCTCCACCCGGCGGTTAGAGATATCGCCCTCAGCTACCAAAGGCTTGTGCGGGCCAAACCATTCGTATTCTATACGGGTATGCTTGATGCCATACATACTCAGCCAACGCTGCAGTTTTATTACCCGTTGTTTTGACAATTCCATATTGCGTTCTTCCGGGCCGAAAACATCGCTGTGTCCGTAGAGTTCAAGCGTAGATTTCGGATGTTCCTTCATGTAATTGAAGATATAGAACATGGTTTTGTTCGCCGCTATCATACCGTTGAACTTGGTGCTGTTGTCGTGAAATTTGATGTTGTCTAAAATAATTTCCTCCCCGCAGACCAAATCCTTTTCTGTATGTAGCTTTCTCTTTGAACCTGCTGTTTTGACTTCAGGCTTTTCTTCCGTTTTCTCAATTACCTCTACCTTTTTAACAGTGTCCGGCTTTTCTTCAACTTCTTCAACTTCCTCTTTCTTCTCCTCTTTCTTCTCCTCTTTCTTCTCCTCTTTCTTCTCCTCTTTTTTCTCCTCTTTCTTTTCTTCTTTTTTCCCCTTGTATTTCTCTTCAAATTTTTCAACTACTTTCTTTGAATCC
>CAJQOX010000315.1 GCA_905480075.1 uncultured Aureispira sp.
ACCATGATGCCTAACACATTTAGTATTTCAATCAGTATTCAAGACAGATTTTTAAACATCAAATAATGGGATGAAGATAATAATATCCATTAATAACAAACTAAAAAAGTATCAGATAGGTCCAGGCAAAAGGTACAAGATAGGCCAAGCCTCAGATTGTGATATCACGGTCAGTTATGAAACCGTATCACGCAGTCATTTGCTCATTTGGGAAGAGTCTGGAAAGTTGTTTGTGGAGGATATTGGTTCTACAAATGGTACCTTTGTAAACGGGTACAAACTAAGGGAGGGAGAGGCTCAGGAAATTGCTAAAGATCAGAAAGTCTACATTTCCAATAAAAATGTGTTTTTGCAGATACACAGCAAGGCAGCTGAAAAGAACGAACAAAATGGTACAGGACTTAAGGGACAAAAGGGGGGAGAAAAAAAAGGCAGAAGTTTATCGGATTACCTGAAAAATAAGCAGGAAATATTTATTGGCAGAAGCAAGGATTGTGATATCGTGCTGAATGACATCTCCGTATCGAGAAAACATGCCCGGGTTTATAAAGTAAATAACAAGGTATTTGTTGAAGACCTCGGCAGTAAAAACGGCATCTTTGTAAATGGCAAAAAGGTCAGTAAAGCAGCATTAAACAGCACTGATACCCTCTTCATTATGCTGCATGCCTTCAGCCTCGAAAAAGTAGCTTCCGACTATTCCGAAGAAGCTGCAATTTCCACGCTGTCTATCAGCAAGACCTACAGCAATGGATATAAAGGTTTGCAGGATACCACGCTGCAGATTCCCTACAAAAAAATGGTGGCCCTGATGGGACCGAGCGGATGTGGAAAATCCACCCTGATGAAGGCCCTCAACGGAGACAATCCTCCTACCAAAGGAACAGTAAAGATCTTTGGCCTCGATATGGCCGAACATTTCGAGATGCTCAAGCACATCATAGGCTATGTTCCGCAGGAAAATATAGTGCATGAAGACCTCACAGTTAATGATTCGCTCTATTATGCTGCAAAATTGCGCCTGCCGGAAGATACTTCTGAGGATTTTATAAAAACAAGGATCACTGAAGTCTTGGAAGCCCTCAAAATTAATGACAAAGAAATCCGTAAAAATAAAGTCTCGGAATTGTCAGGTGGTCAGAAAAAACGCATATCTATTGCTGTAGAAATACTGAGCAAACCCAAAATACTTTTTCTCGATGAACCTACCTCTCCGCTCGACCCTGAAACGATAGAAGAGTTCCTGAATTGTGTGAAAAAACTCTGCGAGGAAGGTACCACCGTTGTAATGGTAACACATAAACCCGAGGACCTGAATTATGTTCATAGAGTAATCTTTATGGGCGTGAAGGGACATATGGTTTTTGATGGCGACAAGGATGATTTACTTTCCTATTTTAAGCTCAATCATATAATCCCGCTATATTCAATGTTGAGTATTGAAAAAAATACTGAAAATTGGTATCAAAAATGGAATTCTAAAATAAATCCAAAGCCTTCAGGTCCAAAAATAATAAAAGTAAGTCAGCTGCAGGTCAACCGTTTTCATCAGATATTCTGGCTCTCACGCCGTTATCTCAGCGTAAAAACCGGCAATCTGAAGAACCTCGCAATCATGTTATTGCAGCCTGTACTGATCGCCCTGCTTGTCATGCTTGCCTTTGAAACTTTGATGGCCGAAGAGATTCTGCTCATACCTCAATTCGATGGTTCAGAACTGGAGGATACAAAATTGGTCCCGAATTTAGGCTTACTCTTCCTTATGGCGGTAGCAGCCGTATGGTTCGGGGTCAGCAACTCGGCAAAGGAGATAGTGGGAGAAAAGGATATTCTCAAACGGGAATATATGATAAACATGCGGCTGAGTTCCTATCTGATAAGCAAGCTGCTGATACTTTCAATAATATCGGCTGTGCAGCTCATGATCTTATTGGCACTGCTTTTTATGAATTACAGTGACCTGACTTCTTTTGGATATACCTTTGGGTTTTTAATGCTCGTCTCCCTTTGTTCTATAACCTTTGGATTGTTGTTGTCGTCTGTGACTTCTACCTCCGAAGAGGTGATGAGTATTTTGCCGATTGCCTTGATGCCGCAGATAATCCTTGCAGGGATGATACAGCCGATCGAGAATACCCTGACGATGTATCTGAGTTATTTTACCCTGGGCAGATGGGGAACTGAAGGGCTTTCAAGGATTCAGGATATGGAACAGGAGGATGAACCTTTTATGGAGGTTTTGGAAGGAAGGCTGTACAATGAAGATTTGTTTGATGTTCCTGTAGAGGATGTCATGCTGAACAGCCTGAATTATAATATCTACTTTCTGGTTTTTTTATTTTTTATAATGATCACTGCAGTTTATTTTCTGACTCAAGGAAAAATTAAATCTGCCAAATAGGAAAAATTATGAGTGTTATCACTGTGGGCCGGGCAAATGGCAACAACATCGTATTATCAGATAAATCAATATCAAATTATCATTCAAAATTTGTTATTGAAAATGACGGGACCTTGTGGATTCATGATCTGAATTCCACAAACGGGACCTTTGTAAACGGCAATAAAATTGCAGGAAAAAAACAGCTGACTCCTCAGGATTCTGTAAAATTAGGTCTCTTTCCCTTTAACTGGCAGGAACAGATATTGGTAAGTGCATCTGAAGGAAAACAAATCGAAGATACAATATCAGAGGATTCCGAAGAAATGAATCCGGAAGAGGAGTCGTTTGAACCTGTAGCTGCCTCAAACACTGCCGGAAAAGATAGTACAAAGATGATTTCTGTTGCCCTGACGGTTCTCTTGCTGGGTTTCGCCTTTCTTTCCTATGTGAACGGATGGATAGATACAGATATGTTTAACAGCGAAATATCTGATAATGATGAGTACAATGATTATGATAACGATGAGTATGAAGAGGATGATGAAGATGAAGAGAGTGAGGGAGGTGAAAAGAAGAAAAGAAAAAAGAAAAAACGAAACAAGGGCAGGACCTACAGTGTGGAATGTCTCGATGACGGGGATGGATTTACTGATATTATTGATATCGGAAATGAAATCAAAAAAGAAACTACCAAAATGATGGATGTGAAAGTGTCGGTGAAAGAAGAGGAAAAGGTAGGCAGGGAAGTAAAAAACCAGGTAGACAGGGATTATACCTACAATCATGAAAGCAGATACAATGACGAAATAGAGAAAATTTTCAATAAACTGAAGAAGGCCCTCGGCAAAACAAAATACAATTATAAATGGTATATTATCAACAGCGATCAGATTAACGCCTTTACTGCCGGAGGATATATATTCATTACCACAGCGATCATAGATTTTGCAGAACGCGATGATGAACTCGCCTGTATCATAGGACACGAAATTTATCACAACGAACTCGGACATATCCGCGATAAGGTAAGGGATCAGAAGATAGCAAGAGAAATGTTTGGCGATGAACTCGGTGAGTTGGCAGCAGTAGCCTCTGCCGTACTCTCTACTCCCTTCAATCAGGAAAATGAAGCCTACTGCGACCTCTACGGTCTCGACCTTGCCTTCGATGCAGGCTATGACGGCTGTGCAGCCTCTCAGTTGTGGGACAGAATGAGTGAAAAGGAGTCAGAAGGGGACGAATTGGATAAATTTTTCAGGTCGCACCCTTACAGCAGTCAGCGTTCGACTTGTGTTCATAATCATGTGGAAACAAATCATAAGGGCCGGAAGTGCAAACATTGAAGTTATGATAAATGAGGCCTTTAAATATTGCAAAGACTATGTTTTTAATCTGACTGTCACTCAGATAATATTGATGGCAGTTCCTCTGCTGATGTACCTGCTGATGGGTTCTGAATGGCTGCATATTTTTCCGCAGAAAGGCTCACTTATTAATTATATTCCTGTGGATTTCGACAAAAAATTCAGTGGAGCGGAGATGCTTTCCGGAGCCGGATATTATCTGATTATTCTCTTCATTTTCAGCCTGAATAAAACGGGGGTGAAATTCTTGTTGCCCCTCTATATTTTCGGCTTGTATCTGATGTATTTTTCTCTGGCAGAATTTCTTGAAAGTCAGAAACCCGCTGTATTTGCAGATAGAATTATTAAGTGGTTCGACTACGAACTGCTTTTCTCTTTTTATTGTTTTGCAGGAACTTATATGATGGCAATTATTGTCTCTCTAATTGTTCTTTTTGGTAAAAATAAGGCAGATGCATACACTAAGAAATAATTTTGTTCTTCATCGCAGATATACTATCCTTCATGTAATTGCTCAGGGCGGATTTGGGATAACCTATGCAGCGGTAGATGACAAGACTGGACAAAAGGTATGTGTCAAGGAATTGTATATTTCAGGATGCAGTACAAGGGCCTCAGATATGTCGGTAGTTTCTCAATCGACAGAGGATATGGACTTTGATTATTTTGTCAGAAATTTTATGGCCGAGGCCAATCAGCTGTCGAGATTCAATCACCCCTCAATTGTAAAGGTTACCAATTTTTTTCAGGAAAACAGTACGGCCTATATGGTAATGAACTTTATAGAAGGAGAAACCCTGAAGGAAAAGATCTTGCAGAACGGTCCCATGAAGTTTGAGGCTGCAGGGTCTTTGATATTTCAGATATCCGAGGCATTGGAACTTGTTCATCAGCAAAATATGCTGCACCGGGATATTAAACCCGACAATATTATTATTACTCCTGCAAAAAGGGCTGTATTAATAGATTTTGGTTCTGCAAGGGAATTTTCAGAAAACAAAACCATGACGCAGACAACAATGATAACGCCGGGTTATGCACCGATAGAACAATACAACAACAGTTCACGCAAAGGGACTTACACCGATATTTATGCTTTGGGGGCTACATTATATTTTCTGCTAACTGGCAAAAAACCA
>CAJQOX010000316.1 GCA_905480075.1 uncultured Aureispira sp.
CTGGCTGGCATACTTCTACCGATGCAGGTAGAAATGATGGTGGGGCAAGACTTGCTGTCACCGCTGCCAACCCTAACAGAATATATGCCTACCTCATCGGTGAATCAAAAACCGGCGACACGGGGTATATAGGCCTTTACAGAAGCAACGATGGAGGTCAGTCATGGACGCTGCCAAACGGCCCGGCAGGTGGCCCTTATACTGCTGCTCATGCCAACCTGGCTATTGGTACTGTCAGCTGGCAATACCATCAGGGTTTCTATAATTGTGCGCTCCTTGCTTCTCCTACCAATCCCGATCATATTCTCTTGGGGGGACTCAATCTCTATAAATCCGAGGATGCAGGGGCTACTTTTACTCCTTTGGCGGGTTATGTTGGTGGCAATTATGATATTCATGTGGATATGCAGGATTTTCGGTCTGTCGGTACTTCTACAATTATATCAACAGATGGTGGAATTTATCATTCCAATGATTTTTTTGCTACCAATAATTTCAGGGTGAAAATGAACGGTATTCATGCCTCAGATTATTGGGGCTTCGGTCAGGGATGGAATACGGATGTGATGGTGGGGGGGCTCTACCACAACGGCAACCTGGCCTTTCACGAAAATTATGGCTCCGGGAATTTCCTGCAACTCGGTGGGGGAGAACCGGCAAGTGGCTATGTCAATCCCGGTGAGAACAGAAAGGTTTTCTCCTCTGATATTAATGGTAAAGTTTTGCCCCTGTCTATAGGAGATCCTGTGCCTTCTATTGGTTTTGGGATCAACCCTAACGAAAGTTATTGGTCGGCCGAATCTACTGAACTCGAATTTTATCCCGAATGTTATAATACAGCTATTACGGGGTATCAGAATGATTTGTGGAAAACTACTGACGGCTGTAAATCTTTTGTGCAATGGGCTGAATTCGGAAATAATGATGATGATGAAATTACCTATATCGAAATATCCAGATCCAACCCGGATGTTATCTATGTCTGTCAGCAACAGGCTTCACCTTCGTTGGGGAAATTATGGAAAACATCCGATGGAGGTCAAAGCTGGAATATTGTCAATCTGCCTCCTGCAAGCGGAAATACCCGTAAAATGTTGATTCAACTGGATCCTGCCAACGAAAATATGCTGTGGATCGCCTTCACCAATGGCGCAAATAACAACAAGGTGTTCAAGACTTCTGATGGTGGTATCATATGGACTAACCTCAGTACTGCAGATTTGAATGGTGTAAATATCCACTCTCTGGTTCTGATTCCTAATACAGGCGGGGATATTTATGCTTTTTCAAATAAGGGGGTTTGGTATAGAAATGATGCTGCAAGTAACTGGACAGATTATTCTGCAGGACTTCCCATAGAGATTAATACTAATATTGCAAAACCTTTCTACAGAGACGGCAAACTGCGACTCGCCTCCTACGGCCGTGGTATCTGGGAATCCGAAATGATGAATCAACCTGCCGCACCTATTGCTCAGATCGGGGTCGATAAGCTTCAACTGACGGTTCATTGTGATGCCGATTCCTTTTATTTTGTAGATCAGTCCATCATCAATCACGCCGGTGCTTCCTGGGTCTGGGAATTTCCTGGTGGAAGTCCTGCTACTGACAGCAGTATTTACCCGACTGTAAGCTATACAAGCCCCGGCAATTATTTAGTTCGTCTTACTGTTACCGACAGCAGTGGTAATCAGTCAGTAGATTCTATTGATATTGATGTCGATAGTTATGTAGCTCCTGTTTTCGTAGACGAGGCCTTCGAAGCTTCCTTCCCTCCACCGTTTTTTGAACTCTATAATCCCGATAACGGACAATCCTGGGAACAGACTTCTGTGACAGGTGGCTACGGACTCTCTGCGTACGCTGCCTGGTCAAATAATTTTGATTACTGGCCCGGTGGCGATGAAGATGACTTAAGAATAAGTATTGACTTTCTGAATCCCGCTGACAGTATGCTACATTTTGATGTCGCTTATGCAAGATATGCTGTCAATTATTCCGATTCCCTGGAAGTGTTGATTTCCACAGATTGCGGACTAACTATGCAATCAGTTTATTTCAAAGGTGGCAGCGACCTGGCAACTTCGGCTGATATCAATACGCCCTTTGTGCCGGATTCTACGGAATGGAGAACCGACAGCATCGACCTGAGTACCTATGCAGGAAATAATGAGATCATGATCGTTTTCAGAAATCATTCCGGTTGGGGAAATAATATTTTTCTGGATAATATAAATCTTGCCAATCAGTTAATCACTACCACTTATGAATTGGTTCATTCTCCTCAATTGGACCTTTTCCCAAATCCTATTCAATCTGAAGGTCTGCTGAGCTTTACTGATAGTCAGCCTCTCCATTTTATTTTATATGATCTGAATGGAAAAAGATTGATCGAACACAGAAATCTTAAGGGCAACCTTCAATTGCCCTGCCTCGCTGCAGGTACCTATTTTTATATTATGCATAATGATAAAATCAGAAAGAGAGGTAAGTTGATTGTACGCTGAAAATATATATATTGTAAGTCCTCGAAAACAAGTTTTTCTATAATTATTTACAGAAGAAAAAGTATTTTGAAAATCTATAAATTTTTATTCATTAGAAAATCTAAAAATCCAGAAATCTAAAAATGACAGTTTAATGTATAAATCTATACCTTTATTATAAAAATTGTAACTTGTATTATCCTGAAAACGTTTTTTATAATAAAGAAATTCAAAACTATCGGAATGGAAGAAAGTTTTCATAAAAGCAGCCTGCTAAGCAAGGAAAAAATGAGCGAATTAATTCACAAACGCGATGGTCCTGCATTGATGCGTTTTCTCATTTTGTATACTCTTTTAATTGGAGCGTCTGTGGCAGTGGTTTATACCTGGAATCGTTCATGGACCGAACTGATTGCTGCTCAGTTTTTCTTTGGTCTGTTCTGTTGTGGCCTTTTTGCCTGTGAACATGAAACGGTTCACAATACAGCTTTTAAAACCATGTGGTTAAATAAGATGGCAGCTTTTTTGGTAGGAATTCCTCATCTTTATGCCTCTTCTATGTTTCGCGAATTGCATTTTACTCACCACCGGCATACTCATGAACCCGGGCTTGACCCCGAAATTTCTATCGGTGGTAAGCCTGTCCCTTCGGTAATCAGTAACCTGCCCTTTTATCTGAGTTGGCTTTCGGGGTTTCCTCTTCTGCTTTTTAAAACAGGTATGTTAATAAATTCTGCACTGGGAATGCCCGAGATATTAAGAAAAAATATTTATCCCTTCATTGACCCTAAGGTACGTTTACAGCTTATGCTGGAAAGTATGGTTATTCTGGCAGTACATCTGGGCTTTCTCTATCTGGCAATTTATGTAAATACGGGATTTTGGGGCTTGTTTTTAGGACAGGTTACCGGCCATTGCTTTTTGTCTTTCTATACAGCAGCTGAACATAACGGACTGCCACATGAGGGCAATATCCTGGAGAAAACCAGGTCTGTAAAGGCTAATCGATTTGTAAAATACCTGATGTGGAATATGCCTTATCATGCAGAACACCACGCCTATCCTGCTGTCCCTTTTCATGCCCTGCCTCAATTGCACAGTGAACTGAAAGAAGAAATCCTGCATAAGGATAAAAGTCATGCTGCTTTTCATCTGATGATTCTGAGAGATACCACTATAGGTTCGAAATAATATAAAAAGAAGTGGAATTTAATTGTTTATATGCATTCAGATTTTTTTGTAATTGAAATATGCTGTTTAATACCTTAGAGTTTGGTTTCTTCTTTTTCTTTGTAATGCTGCTTTTTTATACAATAAAAAGCAGCAGGCAACAGGTACTGCTTTTGATGGCAAGTTATCTCTTTTATGCAGCCTGGAATCCATTGTTTTTAGTATTGATTCTGTTTTCCACATTAGTAGATTATTGCTGTGGAATTGCGATGGATAAATCCGGAAAAAACAAAAGGATAATTTTCCCCTTGCTTAGTCTGACCTTCAACCTTGGCTTGCTTTTCTATTTTAAGTATGCCTGTTTTTTTCTAAATAATGTTTTAAGTGAATTTTTAGAAATAGCCCATGTTTTTTCTCCTGAATGTACGTCAACATTATTATTACCTGTGGGTATCTCCTTCTACACTTTTCAAACCATTTCTTACAGTATAGATGTATACAAAGGACGTCAGAAAGCAGAATATAATCTGATACATTTTGCTCTCTTCGTCGCATTTTTTCCACAGCTGATAGCGGGCCCGATAGAACGGGCATCGGTATTGTTAAGACAGATAAAAACACCCAAAATATTTAATTATGAAATGGCGGTGGGAGGCTTAAGATTATTTCTTTGGGGGCTGTTCAAAAAAATACTTATTGCTGACAGGCTGGGAGTAATTGTGGACGAAGTATACGGAAATCCCCTGATTTATTATGACCTTACCCTTTGGCTTGCCACCTTTTTCTTCGCACTGCAGATATACTGTGATTTTTCGGGATATTCTGATATGGCAATAGGAATTGCAAGGGTTTTTGGAGTGCGTCTCAGCAAAAATTTCAATCTCCCATATTTTGCTGTTTCCCTGCGTGATTTCTGGCGACGTTGGCATATTTCTCTTTCAGGGTGGTTCAGAGATTATGTATACAAACCCCTTGGAGGGAGCAAAGAAGGTGTTTCTCGTTTAGCTTTCAGTGTTCTGATTGTCTTTTTATTGAGTGGTTTATGGCATGGTGCAAGTTGGAATTTTCTTGCATGGGGATTAATTCATGGATTGTTGCTATTACTGGAAATCATGCTTTTTCGTTTAATTATGCCTGTTTTGCCTTCTTCGCAATCTAAATGGATGAAATTTTCAGGATGGTTATATTGCTTAATTATTATTACGTTTACATGGGTGCTTTTCAGAGTAGAAAATATTGCTGATGCCCATTATATTTATAGTGAAATGTTAAGTTTAAACTTCTCTTTTGACCCTCATTTATTTAATAATTTTAATATAGGAAAACGGAGTTTGCTTTTTGCAATATTTATTTCTTTTGTTCTTTTTCTGACTGAAGGAATGAATATTCGTTATAACCTTTCCGCAAGTTTTGGAGAATGGCCGGTTTGGGCCAGGTGGACAATTTATTTCGGGGTGATTTTGTTGATATTGATTTTTGGTGTTTTTCACCAACAACCTTTTATATACTTTCA
>CAJQOX010000317.1 GCA_905480075.1 uncultured Aureispira sp.
GCCCTCCGATGCCCGCAAAATTGTGGGGGATATCATCATTGGTGGAACAGCAAATACATGGGAGGATGTGCTGATTCTAGCTCAACAAAATGTCAATTACATCGGCCTCGGCCCCTTCCGATTCACCTCCACCAAGAAAAACCTCAGTCCGGTACTTGGTATAGAAGGTTATAATAATATTATTCAGAAAATGAATAGTCAAAATATAGATATTCCGCTTTTCGCAATAGGTGGTATTGAACAAAAGGATATTCCCTTTATCCTCGATGTGGGTGTCTTTGGTATCGCTGTCTCAGGGTTGATACACAATGCAGGGGATAAAACTGATGCCTGCAATGAAGTTATGAGTTGCTTTAAGTAAGTTGTGAATATCTATGTAGAAAAATGACAGTCCATAAATAATTTTAATCCATGAACTGTCATTTTTATATTCTTTTCTATGGCAATGAGGGTAAATCCTGTCCTGAAAAATTGGTCTTCCACTGCTGACTGTCTCTGTCAAAGAAAAAGGTTTTCATTTTTCCGGTTTCTGTATTATAGGCCAACATATGCCAATAAAATTTACCACTGTTTGTAACCCCTGTAGCATATTGTAAACGGTATTTCCCGCTTTCCTGTAGTGTCTGTGGGAAATCATAGGCCTGCGCAGGCTGTGCGGAATATATAATAGCAGCTACTCCTATTAGTAATAGTGCACTCGACATGATACACTTGGCGATTAAGGCAATCTTTTTGAGTTGAAATTCCTGCTCTGTCATGATATTTTGTTTTTTAATTTTTAAAAATGTAGTGCTTAATTCAGCTTTCATTCATAATATAGATACTATTTTTATATAATCAATATTTATTCACATTATCCTCTGAGTTATTTTATTATTTCTTCAATATTCGTTTTTCTGTGGGAATATTGGAATAGGTTTCAGTGCATAGACAGAATTACAGTTGCCGAATTTATTATTGAAATTCCTGAAAGTCTTTTTTGTTTTTTTATTTTGGTAATAATAAATAGGGTAGAGGTATCCTCATAATAGAACTATTTAAACTTTAACAATTGATTTTAGGATGAAAAGATGTGTGAATGAATGAAAGATTTTATATTTAATTTTATTTTTTTTTCACTTTTTTATGGAATTTACTTAAATCATTATTCTCTTCGATGAAAATGCTCTTCCCTTTTTTTCTTCTTTGTTTTTCTTTTTCTTCCCTTGCACAAAGTGATTACGATCAATACCTCAGACTCGACTTTGATCAAATTGATAGTATAATGATGATTGAATTGGAAAGTTCACGATATCATAAAGGTGTTGAACTGACCTATAAATTATTACCGGATAGTACGGAGATTACACAAAACCCTGAGGATAGTGTTTTTGGAAAAATATTAGCCTGGAGGTCCTTTTTTTACGATTATTTGGCCGACTATGATGAAGCAATTACATGCCTAGATAAGGCCATTAAAAACATAGAGTGGACTTTAGGAAATCAGCATTCTTACTACATTCAGTTGCAAATGAATCTTGCAGGATTATATTTGAATACCGGAAATTATAATGAGGCACTGAGAACATACAAAAAGTCAATTGTAATTCAGGAAAAAATTTTGGGTAGAGAGCATCCCGATTTTTCGATTTCTTTAAATAATCTAGGTGTACTATACCACAAAATGGGTGATTTTGAAAAGGCTTGTTTTTACCTTAATGAAGCTAAGGAAAAAAGAAAAAAATATTTAGGCCTTGAGCACCCTGATTTTGCTTCCACACTGAATAATCTTGCTGCCGTATACAGGGATTTGGGAAATTATTCATCTGCATTGACGCTCTATATTCAGGCAAAAGATATCATAAAAAAAATATTGGGTAAAGATCACCCCCAATTTGCTACACTGATTAATAACATCGCTCTTGTATATAAATTGATGGAGAAGTTTGAAATGGCCCTGCCGCTTTATATTCAATCTAAGAAAATACGTGAGGAAATCCTTGGAAAAGAACATCCTTATTTTGCGCATTCCATTAGTAATCTCGCTAACTTGTATATAGATATGAGGAATTACGACAAAGCATTGCCCTTGTATTTGCAGGCGAAAGATATCTTGGAAAAATCCTTGGGACCAACACATCCCCACTTCGCTACTTGCCTCAATAACCTGGCTTTGTTGTATGAACAAATGGAAATGGATGATAAAGCACTTCTATTCTTAATTCGGGCAAAAAAAATTAACGAAAAAATTTTGAGCAAAGATCATCCTTTCTTTGCCAATGACTGTAATAACCTTACTAATTTTTATACAAAATCAGAAGAATTTGAAAAAGCATGGGATGAATTGTTTCAGGCTATGAATTACAGTTTAAATCAACCTTTATCTCATAGTTTTGACAGACATTGGTTGGATTCTGTATCTTCTGCATCCTTCTTTTCAAATGCTCATCTTGAAAATATGATTTTTTCTTTAGAGCTTGCCTACCTCCTTCTGGAAAAGGATAATACTGTAACTGATGTCAGAGCAAAACAAATTATTGTCGCTGATG
>CAJQOX010000318.1 GCA_905480075.1 uncultured Aureispira sp.
TGGCGATATACTTGCATTATGGGTACAGAACGGGAATTTACAAAACAGTGGTTCCTGGTCTGCTACTATCAGCAATTACTGTGTTTCACAGCAGATTACCGTATCTTCGCAGTACCTGAGACCTTCCGAGTTCTGAAAATTTTGCCCTATATCCACAGATGAACCATAGATATAAAGGTAGGCATCAGAAGTGGTTTGTTGAAGACTCCAACCGCTTTCAACATATAAATTTACATTGTTGAAAGTAGCAGTACCATTCTCAATGATCAAATTACCGCCAAGTAAATTAAAATTAACTCCGTTGACAAGCATAATAGTTCCATTCAATAACTTGATGTTATTATTCAAAATTGTAATGTCGTGGTTTATGTAAACTTGATCACCATTTAAATTCTCGGGGTCGGGTATAGTGCCGTTGAGCCATGTTGATGAATTTTGCCAATTTCCGTTTGAAACAGTAGTGTATGAATTAGCAAATAGGACGAATTGGGGAATAATGAACAATAGTGTAAATAGTGGTTTCATGTGGTGTGTTTTTATTGGAATAATGGGAAATTCACAAAACAATATATCAAAATTTTAATAATTTTCAAAACATAAACAAAGGTATTTTATTCATATTCAATATATTATAATGCATGATCGGAATTAGTTAACATCCTGATTGGGCTATTTTTCCAATAAAAAAAACACTAATTAACAAAAAGAAGGTACACCTTATACAAAACCTTATATATATTCAACTCATTATAATTTATTTAACCCGGCCATCAGATTAATATCTTTAGAAATATAATTTATTGGCAAGAATAAAAACCAGGTTATTTGTTGACAAGACCATCCCTTATAGCTTTTAACAATAATTAAAATCTACCAAATAAAATGCAAAAATTAATTTGCATTACCCACTTCATTCAATTATTAAGCAACACAGGCTTTATGCTGTGGATCAAAGATTCAGGTGGGCTTCAATTAAGATTTCATTAGCCACAGATTACATAGATTCAATAGATTTACAGAGATGTTAAATATAAATTTTTATCCGTATAAATCCATCGCATCGTTATATCCCTTGCAAAAAAACACCTGCAGGAATGAAAACCCAACACAAAAAAACATTTGGACCGAATTTTGAATGAAGAAGAACAAAAAAGGCAAAGTAATTTCCAAACAATAAGGAGATTACTATATTTTTATCGATATTACGCCCTCGTTGGTTCATTGTTAAGCAATAGCGTCACCTGAATCAAGACCGAATTCGACATTTGTTTACTAATATCATTTACAAAGACAATGAAACATTTTATAATATCAACACTTTTCTGCTTGCTTATTATTCCATCCCTGTTATCGCAGGAAAAAGAATACAAGGCCACCATGCAAGGCTGGGAAGTAGACCTGAATGTCGCCTATAAACTATCCAAAGAAAAAAAACTTCCTATTCTCGCCAACTTCACGGGCAGCGATTGGTGTGGATGGTGCATACGACTCAAAAACAGTGTCTTTATCACCGAAGAATTCAAAAAATGGGCTGCAAAAAATGTAATCCTGCTGGAAGTGGATTTTCCGAGACGCTCTAAATTGCCCGACAATATTGCTCAACAGAATAACGGCCTTAAACAAGCCTTTCAAATTGCCGGATATCCTACTGTGTGGGTCTTTGATATTGACCTGGATAAAAAAACAGGTAAAACCAATCTCATGGGATTGGCAAAAACAGGCTACATGCCTTCTGCAACTGATTTCATCAAAGCACTTGAAACGACGATGGCAGCCAACAGAAAGAAATTGAAGCAGAATAAACCCGCTGAATAGGTAGCTTATTTCAAGTTGAAAACAGATAAAATTATTTTTGCCCCCACCTTTAAACTAAGTAGGTTTGTCAAATATTTTTTCCAGAGACTGCAGGCCTTCCTCTCCTTCGAGTATTTGCATTTTAAACTTTTGTTTTTTAGTATTCTTTATTTTGCCAAGGTCCAACTTTTTGAAAGCACTATCATCGAAAACAGCAATTTTATTATCGGGCAGAATGGCGATCAATTGATTGAAAAACCTTGGAACAAAAGAAAATTTATCCAATGAACGGAAATCATATTTAATTACTGCACTCCGGTTGGCTCCTGTTATATGAAAAAGCGTAACCGAACTATATTCATTAATGAGTTCTATATCCAATTCTGCACTTAGATCAATAGCATTCTCTTCAAGAAAATATTTGTCCCAATTATAAATACCAAAATTAGAAATAGCCATTGTTCTGATAAACTTTCGTTCCCGTGCAGAACGGTTTTCTTCTTTCAATATTCGTATCCTGAGATTTTTCTTATAGGTCTCGTAAGCCTTTCTTGTATTGACATCCATGTATATATATGTCCGGTATTCCTTGTCCTGATTGCGAATGTAGAGTTGATAGATGTTCGAGTCGGCAAGCTCAGTACTGATGTCTGCAAGACAGAGTCGTTCAAATCTGGAATTACCTATATAAGTATTTCTTTCCAGCAATATCTGATCAGGTTCTTCTGTACTTTCAAGATAATAGTGATATAAATCCTCTGCACCGTTATAATCGTTAAGCAGCCTACTGTTTAAAGCCAACAACTTAGACTTTTTGCCCCTGGAAAAATATACTGAATTGTCAAGAAATTTCAGACTCGAAAGGTAAAGATCAGAATTTCCTGTTGAAATTTGCTGAAGAACCTTTCCCTTCATATTCCATTTAGTGCATATACCATTTCCGGAAAGCGTAAATACTGTATTTGACTTTTTCATTAGACTGATGTCACTCAAATTAGTATCAAATTGATTAAAATCCTTGATTAATTTTGCGTTTTTGTCGTATAGCTTATTTACATCCATTTGGTTGGACAATAAAAAATATTCACCATCCTCTGTAAAACTTAAATGTTGCCCACCTTCCATGCCACCTTTCATCAGCTGATAGTCCAATATTTTTTTACCGCCATACTCAGATACACTTCCTTTTCCCGTTTCATAATTATATTCTTCCAGCCATTTTGCATCCTCCGAAATACTGTATACCCTATTGTTATTTATTTTTTTTATGGTATTCTTCTCCCAGTTCCAGTATTTTCTTTCATCTGACTTATCTTCACCAACGATCAGTAAAGGCAACTCAGGATGCACCTTAATATCAGGATGATATCTGTATTCTTTATTCAGCGGTTCTTTTTCGCGATAGTCAATATCTGTCGAGAAGTACCATTTGTCTTTTTTCCAATCCCAGACATCAATGCCACCATCCTCTCTTTTGGCAAAAAAACAGTCATGCATTTCATCGTAATAATTGCCAAAAGCTCCTGCTCTGAAAGAACGGCCAATATATTTATCTACCTGATCGAAACTCTTATAGGTCTTCCCCTCAAAATCGAGGACTTCTGCTTTGACAGCAGTTTGCAGTAATATATACTGACCATCGTTGCTAAGCTCCAATCCATAAAAAACCATAGCCAAATAAGACAAGGGTTCTATTTCTTTAGAAAACAACTTTTTTCCTGAAGGGTCAATAATTTCTAAATTGGATATATTTTCTTTTTCTGAGTCAACAACGCAGACTATCAGCTTCCTTTCTTTGCTGTATTTGTAGTTGGATACTTCTCCGATTTTCTTAATGATTTTCAAATCTTTTGACATTAGTATCGATTGATTGTTCAAATCTTCCACCATAAGCAGTTCTTCAGTCAGAAATTCAAAATCTTTTACCCCGTCAAAGCGGCTCCCTGATTCAAAACTCTTGTTGTACATGCGAAGCTGCTTGTCTACCAATATAGCAAATCTATCTCCCCTCGGGCTGTATTTAAATTTGTACCACTGACCATCAACTATGGTTTTCAACTCTTTGACTCCCCGTTGAGTTTTCGAAATTTCCAAATAATTCCAGGGTTTTTCCAGTACCCAATTATTCTTATCTTCTGCAGGATTCCAATCTTTATCCTCCTGACCCAATTGCCATTTCAGCCCTGCAAAAGGTTTAAGCTCAGGATACATCAGTGTATCGAACTTTAACACAAAAGAGTCTACCCCTCTGATATCTTCTTCAGAGGATTTATTGACTTGTTCTGTTAATTTCTGCCATTTAAATTCCCCGGGTTCTGAAGCATTATTTTGAGGGTTCAGAAAATAAAAATCAAATTCTCCGGGAATTTCTGAAACAAGATGTGTCTGAATCTTCTTATCTTTTGCAATAAATACAGGCTGATTGTTGGCCTTTGCTCTCAATTCAAACATTCCTCCGGATTCGAGCGTTGAAGCGTTTCCCTTTTCATCTTCATACATCATAGGGATACCACTTGCAATAATATCAAGGGCATCATCAAATTGTCGGTAAGCAAGACTGACTTTCCACTTACCTTATTGCCATCAACATCTACAAAAGCATCTTCAGGAACAAATACAGAACTGCCATTTTCAAAATGTACCATTTGTGACTCATTGGCATTTATTTCTGTTATCTCGAAGCCTACATTTATTTGCCCAAATGGACTTTGGAATATCCTTTCCGCCTCAAATTCAGAAGGTCGATTACAGGCGCTTGATATCAGTAAAGATGACAGGCATATTATTCTTATTGCTTTCATAAAAAATGATGAATTATTAAAACTAGACAAATGTCTTATGTAAAGTAAAAAAATGGTTTTTCAATATACATTAAAGATATTGAAAACCATGATTTTTTTAGGAAATACAAAAAATTGTATTAGTCAAGAACAGATTTCAGATCAAAAAACTGAAATACTTTCCCTGTGGAATTTTCCGAAAAGGCAATCAGCTTGTCTCCCTGTAATTGTGCCCATGAAGCATTCAGTTCCAAAACAAGGCTACTCTCTTTGCCCTCAAGCAGCTCTGTCAGATTTGACTTTTGAATAGTGATCGTGGAATTTAATAGATTCATTGTCCGGTAGAATATTATAATCCAAATAAAAAAGGAGCTTAAAAAAGCTCCTTTTTTTATTATTAATTTTGTTTTGCTGTCAACTCTTTATCTAATTCAAATTTAACATTCTGTCCACCAATTTCCTCGGGTAATCTTTCAACAAAAACACCATTCCATACAACAAGCATTTTCGCGAATTGCAT
>CAJQOX010000319.1 GCA_905480075.1 uncultured Aureispira sp.
AATTGGCTTTTCTGCGTCTTGTTCCGGCTTTTTGCATCTTTGCAGGGTAAATTATTAATTACTATAAAGACTAATATAAGTATAATAATGATCAGAATCTGTTTTTTATAATAAAACTGAATTTAGAGGAAAATAATTCCTTTTTTTAATCTTCAATGGCAGAAAAACTGAAAAGCATTTTTAATTATTACTGACCGTTCTGTTAATGGAGTTTTTTTTCGACAAAAGAAATACCTCAAAAGATATTGATTAAGCTTCAGAAAAAAAATTATTCTTTTGCCTGGAGCAATTTAATACTACCCGGACAGCAATTTGAGGCCATAAAAGAAATTATGACATAAAACAGTGTAAGGCCTCAGGAATAAACTTTCAGGTTATCCTTAACAATCAATTGTATATTATTTTTATTGACTACATCTTTCCAATTGGCATAATCCGGTGGTGGCAGATAAACATTTTTTGCAGGACAATATGCCCCTTCAATACCGGTCATTACGAACATAGAATCCGTTGCAGCCGATTTTACACCATCGTCAGTAGCACGTGATCCTATATAAAAATCATTGCCCGGCCAGGAAACATGGTCCCATGCAACCATACTGAAAAGTCTGCAATCAGAAAAATCATCCCCGGGTTCTTCATATACCGGAGGCGGACACAATTGAGGTTTTTTGCTGTTGCCCTGCGTAAGGGGACGAATCATCAGCGAGATGCCATTAATTTCAAACCTTTCGTTATTACATTCTCTGTAGGGATCGAAATATACTGCTTTGATACGAGGAAGGCGTTCTCCATATTTTTCCAGCAAATCAATTAACACCTGTTTAAGAAGTGCCCCTAACTGCCCTCCAAAAGGACCTGCAAACATACCGCATCCCAGGCCCGGGACTGTAATAAAAGCTTTTTTATTTTCAGCGCCTGCCATTTCATCAGCATACAGAAAAAGGGGCAAAAGACGTTGTTCGTAGAGGTTAAAATAGCTATTGTAATTTACCTCAGTCCCTTCAACCACATTCCAATCGGCAGGAGTATACCCTTTGTCGTTTTGCAGCAAAGCACCCGGAGTATACAGAAGCGTTCCTTCAAAGGGTTTCTTATGTACTTCAGGATGATAATGCAGGCCATTGTCATAAATAGTGACGGGTACAGCAATTCCTATATCCCCGAGAATTGATAACTCCCTGAGGTTCCAGTCTGAACCATCACCAAAGAGAGCGGATTCGGCAAAAATCTGTGGAAGTTTGGTATTCATGACCAATTGAATAAAGGAATAGAACGTTAAATCATCAACATCTTTTTCATCCAACAATTCAGCAATCCTTCCACCCGGTTTTTTTTTATCAAACAATAAATCCTGAAAGTAGCCATCAGCTTTTAGAAAAGATTTTTTATGTAATAAAACGGTGTAATTCATAATTTAAACATAGAAGACCATTTCGACAAAGATTGTTTAATGACCAGATAAATATAAAAGATTAAAATAATGGTCAATATAATGAAAGATATAAACAAAAAACGCTTCCGCGAATAATTTAATGATGGTATTATTGTGAGAAAAAATGCTGATAAAGCCAGAAATACAGCCGATCATTTATGATGAACAAGGCTGCAAATAACAAAAAGGCCTTATTTAATTCTCAAAAACAAATTGATCCCCAGGGGTTCCCTTTCAACCTCAGCCCTATTGAGACCGATTCCTGAATCACGGGTAATATCCAGTAGTTTTGTTGCATCTCTGTGATACAGGAACCATTCAGTCATTACTTCCATGACCTTCCTTGTCGGATTGTCCGTTGAAAAATTCCCGATGATCATTTCTCCGTCAGTTTTCAGGTTTGATAAATATTTTTTCAACAAAAGTTTAAAGTAAACATCATCTACATAATCAAACAAGCCGGCACTCCATATAAGGTCATATTTTTCTGAAGATTCATATTTAAACACATTGGCACGAATAAAATTTAGCTGATTCAGAAAGGACTTATTTTTTTCAGTGGCATAGTCGACGGCATTCTGATCAATATCCAGCATATCGAAATGAATATGTTCAGCCTTTCCTTTTGAGTGGCAAAGGAATTCATGAACATCCGTGGCAGGACCTGAACCCAAGATAAGGACCTTTTTGAGATTGCCGTCCGCACTCATTTCATTCATCAGATCGATAAAATATTTCTTTCTGTTCCGGACTGCCTCTGTGGCTTCATGTGAATGATAAAATCGGTCCCATTTGCACAAGAAACTATTTTCCGATTCAAATTTCTGATAGATCTTTTCGATGAGTAAAAAATCTCCTGCATAACCAAAAGGCTTATTGTAGGTATGCCCGAAAAGCGTTTCATTTTGCAGCACAGTTTTTATAATATCCCTGAAGGTTCGTGCATCCTTTTCCTTTTTAATATTCTGAATAATATTGTCGATCAGTGAATATTGAAATTCTTCCGGGCCCTTATTTAATACTATACTTTTGAGTTGTTCAGTTATCGTTGGTTCGAATAAAATATTTGCTGTTTACATTGACTATAAATTGCATATCATGAACAAAAAAATTACTTTTATTGTCGTTGGCATTTTTCAAACACAGTTCGGCAGTAAAATTCAGAACCAACAGCAATAGAACATCTTTTATGTTATTTTGTTTTATAGAGATCGTTTTTTAATTCAGGCAATTCAAATCCTGACAAGAAAAAACTATGACAAAAGATGCTCATTGTCCACGATAAAGAAAAAGGGAACCCTACATTTTATATAGAAAAATATGCAAACAAAATATTTACTGCTAATAAGCAGCCTTATCTTTATAAGCTATATCTGTTCAACAAAAGTAAGAAAGCCAAATCCTCCTGAATTTCTATCCTACACCGTTGACCCTTCAAAGCAGGATCTCAAATTTTATTACAAGGATAAAAGATCCATAAATTACGGTAACTTTTATAATTTACAAAAGGAGCTGAACTCAAGCAACAAAGACCTGATCTTTGCCATGAACGGGGGCATGTACAAAAAAGACGGGACTCCACAGGGATTATATATAGAAGAGGGGGAAACAAAAGTTGCTGCAGACAGGAAAGCAAAAGGATACGGCAATTTTTATATGCAACCCAACGGTATTTTTTATCTGACCGAAGATAAAAAAGGATATATATGTTCTACAGAAAATTTCAAAACCCCGAAAGGCATTGAATATGCTACACAATCCGGTCCGATGTTGGTAATTGAAGGAGAAATTCACCCAAAGTTCGGAAAAGAATCGACAAGTACACATATCCGAAACGGGGTGGGCATTCTGAAAGACGGCCGGATTCTCTTTGTTATTTCAAAAGATAGGGTCAACTTATATAATTTTGCAGATTATTTCAGAAAAAGAGGCTGTAAAAATGCCCTTTATCTTGACGGGTATGTTTCCAAGGCCTATATTCCACAGCGGAACATTGACCAAAGAGGAGGTAACTTTGGAGTAATCATAGCTGAGACGAAGAAAAAGAAGGGCTAAAAATATCAGAGATACATCTGCATCAATAATTCAAGTCGGTTACCTCGGGACCCTTTTACAAAGAAATATTTATCCTTATAATTTTGTCTGTGGAGATAGACCTCTGTCTCTTCACGGCTAAGGAAATGCCTTAAGTTCTTAATCTCATGGAGTTCAGTTTTCAAAAACTCATCGCCAATAACAATAATATCATCGTATAGTTCCGGGTTGATGCTGTTGATCAGTTTTTGGTGTTCGTATTGGCTGAACTTTCCCAACTCCAGCATTTCTCCTAACACCAGGATTTTGGAATCCTGCATAGAGCTTTGCTGAATTTCTTTCAGAAAAACTTCCATGGAACTGGGGTTGGCATTATAGCAATCGAGTAATATTTTGTTGTCCTGCCCTTTCACAAGTTGAGACCTAAGGGCCGCGGGCTGATAGTTTTCGATGGCCTCTTTAATTTCCTTCAGTTCAACCCCCCTGTTTAAACCTACAGCAGCAGCCCCTAACAAGGCATCTAACCAAAACCTTCCGAAGAGATTCGATTGAATATCAATACTATTCTGGTCATCAAATAATTTTATTTCCAGGAAGGGCGTATCTAAAATTTCTGCCCTTATATTTTTTCCTTGACCGTAGAAGAGGCGATTTTGCACATGAGAGGACATCTCGACAAGGAGTTCATCATTACAGGAAACGAAGGCCGTTTTATTGGTTTCGGACAATACATCATAGAGTTCCTTATTGGCTTTAATAATATTCGCGACCGATCCGTATTCTCCAAGATGGTCTTTGCCACAGTTGGTAATCAAGCCAAAATCGGGTTGAATTATTTCGGCCAGAAAACGAGTTTCTTCCAGGTGATTGGCACCGATTTCGATCAACGCAATATCGAATGAATCATCTACGGAGAGTAAGGAAAGCGGCACTCCCAGGTGATTATTTAGATTTCCCTGCGTAGAGAAAGTTTTCAACTTTGAAGAAAGAACAGCCTGCAAGAGTTCTTTAACAGTAGTTTTCCCGTTAGAACCTGCAATAGCAAGAAAAGGCAATTTTAGTTGTGTTCTGTGAAAGGCGGCAAGTTGCTGCAAACTTTTTTCCCCATCTTCCACCAGGATATATCGGTTGTCGTTGGAATATTTATTTTTCAGCTGAGGGTCATTAATGACAGCAAAGGCAGCCTTTCCGGAATTTATGGCCGCTTCTGCAAATTGATTGCCCCTGTGAACACCTTTGTCATCCTTTTGGCCGACAGCAAAAAACATAGCATCAGAGAGGTCTTTACGTGTATCGATAAAGACCTGAGGGTATTTCTTAAAGACGGAATATAAATGATTCATGAAGAGAAAATACTTAGAAATCGGATGTCATATAAAAGCTTAAGAATGTCAGAAACAACAGAACCGACATCAAAAACATTTTATACGTAAAAAAGTCTGACAAGTTCAGAATTACTTTTTGGGAGCAGATTTCTTTTTAGTGGTTTTCTTTTTAGGCGTCTTTTTCTTTTTAGGCGCTTTTTTCTTTTTGAGGACTCCTCCCTGTTCTTCAATTTGACTGATAACATATTCAAGGGTTGTCTCCTTAGCTTCTTCCTGCGTCATTTTTTTACCCTCTTTATTGAGTAGTTTATAGTTTTTTCTATCCTTATCAATTTTTATGAAAGGTCCCCATCTTCCATTTTGTACTGAGATACCTTCTTCTTTCCATTGGTGAATATATCTGTTGGCTTCTTTTTCTATTTTAGCCTTTACCAGGACAATAGCCTGTTCTTCGGTGATAATTTCAAGTTGAAAACCACAGCCTTTGGTAATAGAACAGAATAAGCCTTCCCATTTCACAAAGGGGCCGAAACGTCCGGCACCTTTGGTTATTGGCTTTTCCTGATAATATCCGATTGGAGCATCAGCAGCAATTTTTTCCTTAATCAATTCTACAGAACGAGAAAGGTCGACTGCGTGAATATCCTCCCCTTTGGGGATAGAGATAAAGCCACCATCATATTTAACAAAGGGGCCAAAACGACCTTCACCGACTATCACTTCCTTACCCAGGTAATCTCCGATATTTTTGGGAAACTGAAAGAGCTGTAAGGCTTCTTCAAGCGTGATAGTTTCGATAGACTGACTGTCCTTAACGTTGGCATATTTAGGTTTTTCCTCACCTAGTTCTTCTGTGAGGCCAATCTGAGCGACAGGGCCATATCTTCCAATTCGAACAAGGAGAGTAAGTCCGGATTTCGGGTCTTTACCCAAAATTCGTTCACCAGTTACCCTGTCCGCATTTTCGAGAGTATATTCAACTGTTTTATGAAAGGGCAAATAGACCTCATCGAGCATTTTGACCCAATCCTGTTTACCATTAGCAATAACATCGAGCTGATCTTCAATACCTGCAGTGAAGCTATATTTCATAATATTCTCAAAATTCTGAGAAAGGAAGTCCGTGACCTGCATACCGAGGTCGGAAGCAAACAATTTATTTTTTTCGACCCCTACATGTTCGGTCAGTGTAGAAGCAGAGATATCAGCATTTTTACCATTTAGCGTAAGAACAGTATACTCCCTATCCCTTCCATCGCGGGTTTGTTTGACAACATAGCCCCTGTTCGGGTCCATAATTCTGCTGATAGTCGGAGCATACGTAGAGGGTCTGCCGATACCTAACTCCTCGAGTTTTTTCACCAGGCTTGCCTCCGTATAATGCGGTTTAGACTTGGTAAATCTTTCGATAGCCTTCATATTTTCAAGAGCAAGTTCCTGACCTTCCTTCATAGGGGGAAGGATTTTATCATTATCATCACTGTCATCCTCATCTTCTTTCGATTCGAGATAAACTTTAAGAAAACCGTCGAATAACAAGACCTGACCAAGCGCTGCAAAATGAGCATCAGAGACCGAAGATATACCGATATCAATAGTAGTTTTTTGTAATTGTGCATTCGCCATCTGAGAAGCAACAGTACGTTTCCAGATCAATTCATAGAGGCGATTTTCATCATAGCCCATATTTACCGAGCTATTAGAGGCATAGGTAGGGCGGATTGCTTCGTGTGCTTCCTGCGCATTGGCTTTTTTGGTAGAATATTGACGTGTTTTCAGATAATCATCGCCGTACATTTTTTTGATAGTATCTGCAATAGTACCAAGGGCCATATTACTAAGAGTAGTAGAGTCGGTACGCATATAAGTAATATGTCCGGCCTCGTATAATTTTTGAGCGACAGACATCGTTCTTGACACAGAGTACCCTAGTTTTCTACTAGCTTCCTGTTGAAGGGTAGAAGTAGTAAATGGAGCTGCAGGTTTTCTGTAAGCAGGTTTTACAACAATTTTATTCACTTTATAAGAAGCCGGAGAACATTTCATCAGGAATTGATTTGCTTCAGACTCCGACTTAAAGTTTTTATTAAGATTTGCTTTAAAAATAACTTTTTTACCATTGGTGCCATCCACTTGAAACTGAGCAATCAGCTTATAGAAAGCTTTGGCTTCAAAATTATTAATTTCTCTTTCTCTTTCGACGACCAATTTAACTGTAACAGACTGAACACGACCAGCAGATAATTTTCCTCTGACCTTTCTCCACAACAATCCTGAGAGTTCAAAACCAACCAATCTGTCGAGCACCCTTCTTGCCTGCTGTGCATTTACGAGGTCGATATCAACAAGGCCCGGATTTTTAATAGCTTTCTGAAGGGCAGGTTTAGTAATTTCTCTGAAAGCGATGCGTTTAGTGTTCTTCAGGTCAAGTTTCAGCACTTTGGCGAGGTGCCATGAAATAGCCTCCCCTTCCCGATCCTTATCCGTCGCCAACCATACTTCATCAACCTTTTTGACCCATTCCTTCAATTCCTTGACTACCTTTTGCTTTCCTGAAGAGATAGCATAATTGGATTTATAGCCATTTTCTATATCAATCGCTTTTTTATCCTTACTATCCTTAATAAGGTCTCTGATATGACCGTAGCTGGATTTCACTGTAAAATCTTTGCCTAAAATTTTTTCAATTGTCTTGGCTTTAGCGGGAGACTCCACTATTAATAGATGTTTTGGCATTCTGCAAAATCTGTTTAACTATTAAAAAAATTAATTAACTTTGGTATAAGATACAGAAAAATAAGATTCAAAAAAAGCAAAGAATCAGATTTTTTGCCGTAGCATATATTTGTAAAATTGAAAGCATAGTTCTACCTTTAAAACTAAACCCGGTGTGCAAAAGTACAAAAAATTATGGTACATCAAAATATAGAATTTAGATAAAACTTCTAAAAAGTAGTATTTTACACCTTGTTGCACCATCATAAAACGAAATAAAAGCACACTATATAATCACACTGAACAAACAAAAAACCAATAATAAATGTTAAATACAGAAAGTGCCCGTCTTCCCTTTGACGAGCAGAATCCCAATATAAAAAAATTTTTGCGACAAATACAAAATCCTTTTTTACAGGGCATCTACCTTTTGGCAAAAGTTCCCTCAGCATTTTTCATGAGTGTTCGTGTCCGTTCAGTAACAGCTATAGAATCAAAGGTAAGTATACCCTACCGGTGGCGTTCACAGAATCCTTTTAAATCTACCTATTTTGCAGCACAGGCCGCTGCGGCAGAGATGTCAACAGGAGTATTGGCCATGCTTGCATTGCAAGGGAGGGGCAAAGTATCGATGTTGATAACTAAAATGGAAGGAAGTTATGGCAAAAAA
>CAJQOX010000320.1 GCA_905480075.1 uncultured Aureispira sp.
ATTAAAATAAACAGTTTTTTAGTGTCAAACAAAAGAGCAAAATTTGATTTTGTAATTTTAAAAAACGTAAAATCGCCCTTTGCCTGAAACCCTGAAGAACCTCTTCACTTTCTTCAAGTTGATTTATTGATTATAAAATGAGGAGAATTAAAAAAATTAAACGGTGCGTTTCATCAATATAGATATAGTCAATAAGCCATGCATAAGCATAACCCTTTTCAAGAACAGAAAACAGATATAAACAAAAAGAAAGGCCCCCAAAAATCACTAAGGGGTGCCATTCATAAACAAAAACAAAACCTCTGTCTTCAGACAGGTATTAGCCTGTCATTACTTATATTTTTTAATAAATTTGTGGCTCATAGTATGTAAACCCTGACTGACTCTTAGCACGTAGAAACCTGCAGGATAATCATTGACATTCAGCAATATATTATTGTTGCCCTTATCGACTTTCAAGTTAGATTGATAGAGCATTTCTTTGCCTGTCAGGTCATAAATCCCTATAGAAATTTCACTTTCTGCCGGACTGCTGTACTCAATATTTAAATGTTCTACGGCCGGATTTGGATTAAATGTCATCAGCGGTGCAGGTTCTTCTTCAAAAGAAATCGCAATCAGTTTGGAGTACGTTTTATTTCCATGAATATCTACCTGACCCAATCTGTAGTAGTTTGTACCAATGGCAGGGTTTATATCTGTAAAATCATATTCATTTATTGTATTTTTAAGATTATTTCCTTTAGCATTCTGAAGATTAATTCTTTCAAAGTTAATAGCATCAACAGACTTTTCGAGGATAAAATGAGCCACATCGATTTCGTTTTGAGTTTCCCAATTTAGCAAAACGGATTTCTTAATTTTTTCGGCAGAGAAATCAATAAGTTCAAGGGGCAGGAGAGCTGTAGGAGGCGTTCCGGGGTCTCCGATACCAAAACCGGAGAAACCAGAATTGAAGGTAGCAGTAAGAGTAATATCATTTCCAAAAGTTCCTAATACTGCCGGTACTTGTTCGATGGTATATGTAGCGAAATTATTTGAATTGACAACGGAGATAGGAGTATCAGATACTTTGACAATTTTCAGGACATTACGGGATTTGCCCGTAGCATTTTCCCAGGCAGAGATTTCGGCCTCTGTATAATAAAGCGTAATAGAATAAGCCCCCGTAGGAGTATTATTATCAGGAGACACGAAAAAAGTTTTTGCGGCAAGTGCCTCAGCCACATTATTAGACCAGAAAGGAGCAGTAGGTCCAGCAGCAGCAACAGCATCCCTGTCTACTTCTACCTGAGTACACTGATAGTTCCACGAAGATAAATTCTGAATAGTACCCATGACATCACCCGACACAAGATCATAATAGTGAACGGTCTCCATGCCTCTTACCGGAATCCTTTCAGGCGAAGCAGTATTATCGACAGTCTGAATACTGACAGCAGAGCCACCTGTTATCATAACATTGTCCACAGCCATTCCATAGGCCCATTCACCGCCATCTCTGTACCGGAAGCGTATCCTCACATTTGTCTGCCCGACATAAGGAGTCAGATCAACTGAAATCCCTGTCTGCCATGGAGTAGTATAAAAATCATTGCCCCCCACAACACTGGAATTTGTCAGATTGTAAATGGTTGCCCAGCCTGCCCCAGTATTTATCTGCACCTCCCCTGTTTCATTAACAAAGGTTCCTGAGATATTCGCATTGATATCAGCATAGGCATGATCGAAGGATAAGCTAGCAGTGGTAAAAGTTCCTGCCAGGCTGAACACAGAGGAAGTCAGACGGTCATTATTTTTGTTACAGTTGCAATTATCATCGTTTGAATAAGCAAATTGAGAAGTGTTCGCCCCGTTGACCGTCCAATTGGCACTGCTCAATGCGGCAGTATTGCCTGCAATAAACCTGTCCGACCCTGCAAAGCCCTGCGTAGTAAAGGAACCTAAACCACCTTCGAAATCTTCATTGAGAATCATGACGGAACCACCATTTCCGGGAGAGACATCATCATCATTGACAGTAATATCATGGTCCAGCAAATCGCCGGAAGCAGCAATAGCATCTCCACTTGTGGCCACAGTAAAGCTCAGAATAATTGTTTCATTAGTTTCAACAATACCATCATTATAAATTCTGACCGTTATTTGTCTGATGGGCGTTGAACCTGACGGAAACACAACAGAATTAGTGAGTAAATCGAAATCCAAAGCAGCCGTTGCAGTTCCTGCAGAATTAAACGTTACGGTAGCATCTGCAGAAGGAGCAGAAGAAATATTTACATCAAGAACAACATCCTGAAAGCTGCAATCAGTCCCTTCATTAATAAGAGTTCCTCCACCGCTGACAAAAGAAATAGTGGGAGTGGCAACCCCACATTTAGTAGAATTAGCCAATGCAGATCTTCTGGGAGAAACAGACATTACTGTTCTGACACGAGCTTTCTGATCTGCCGTAAAGATATCCATGCAGGCATCATTGGTATAATCCATATAATTTTCTATCTGATCGGTCGTATTGCAGGAAACATGGCCGTTTGGACAACCGAAATTAGAATTATCAGAGTTAGGAGTATCATTACAAAAGTCATCAACACCACAGTTGCCATCCCCCCATATATGACGCAAACCCATCCAATGCCCCACTTCATGAGTCATTGTTCTTCCAAGGTTATAAGGCCCTCCCCCGGGAAAGGGGCTAGCAACAGACCCGATAGTAGAATATAAATGTACTACTCCATCAGTATTCGCGGCCCCTCCGTTATTGTTCAGGCCACCGAGGCCTGAAGCATCCGGAAACTGAGCATAGCCTAATATTCCACCAGAAATATCGGCAACCCAAATATTCATATAATCATCCGTATTCCAAATAGTACCCGGTTTGATCGTATTGTCTATTTGCCCGGTATTAAATGGACCGTCCCCATAAGCGGTGACCCTGTTTATGCCAGGTTCGGGAAGCACGTTATCATTAGGATCTAAAAGAGCAAGGCAGAATTCTATTTCCAGATCAGCATTTACTGCATTAGTACTTCCTGCTAAGCCCCTGAAATCAATATTCAATTGATTTACCTGAGCCTGAACCTGTGCAGCAGATATATTTTCAGCACCTGCCCCATCTGTTATAATATGAAAAACAACCGGGATGGTTAAGAGGGGTGCCCTGTAGCCTTTAGCCAAATGATCTTTATAATCCTGAACAAGCGGAGCAAGCCATCGTTCAAAATCATCACCGGCCCCTCTTTCGGGATTCACTTGCCTGCTGTAGGCATCCATTTCCATTGTTGCACACCGTGTATCGTGAATATGCAATTCAGTATGATCATTAATTTGAGCAAATAAAGCAGAGATATTACCCCATCCTGCCAAACCAAAGAAAACTAATTTAAGGTAAAAACATTTCATAACTTGTTTTTTAATAGTTCGAAACAATTTAAACTAAATCAGAGTGGTGTGTCCTTTAAAATTGAATTTGGCGAAAAATCCAATAAGATAAATTAAATTTCGTTTTTTAGTATAACACAATTATAAAGTATACAACAAAGATAAAGCACAAAAGGATCAATTCTTTTTCAACTTTTAGAACTTATAAAAAAGGTTTCTTAATCATTAATTTTACAACAATCCCAAGAAACCACTTTTTGTTTCACGTTGTTATTCACAGGTAAAATATAAACCTCCCAAAAGAAGGAAAAAGGATTTTAAAGATACAAAAAATGCCCCCCTTACAACTCTTAATAATTCAATAATTAATACATTCGATTTCCCGAAACAGAAATCAAAAATTATTATGTTTGAAAATTATTTCATTCGTTCAATTGATTGTGTATTTTTGCCGACGAATATCATGAATGATAATTTGAAAAGAACAGAGAAAAAAAGACTATTGGTTTTTAAACTAAAAAACATATGAACTTCATAGAAGAACTGAAATGGAGAGGTTTATTAAAGGAATCATCTGCCGGGCTTGAAGAAGAGATGGACAAAGGGCCTATTGCCGGATATATCGGCTATGACCCTACTGCTGCATCCTTGACTATAGGAAATATGGTTACTATCATGCTGCTGAAACATTTGCAATTGCATGGTCATCGCCCTATCGTGCTGATGGGAGGTGCTACAGGTAAAATCGGTGACCCTTCCGGTAAGGATGCAGAACGGAAGTTATTAAGTTATGACCTTATCAACAAAAACATAGAAAGATTTAAGCTTCAATTTTCGAAGTTTCTGGATTTTGAGGGTAAAAATGCAGCGATCATCATAAACAATGAAGATTTTTACAAAGACATGGATGTATTCACCTTCCTGCGTGATATAGGGAAGAACATCACGGTCAATTATATGATGGCAAAGGATTCTGTAAAAAACAGGATAAACAACAGGGAACAAGGTCTTTCCTTCACTGAATTTTCCTATCAGATAATTCAGGGATATGACTTTGAGTACCTCTATAAAAGTGAAAGCTGTATATTACAGATGGGCGGTTCTGATCAGTGGGGAAATATCACAACCGGCAGTCATTTTGTAAGCAAATCCGGTGGCAAGGCCTATGGTCTCACCTGCCCTTTACTGACAAAATCAGATGGCAGCAAATTCGGCAAATCGGAAGGAGGAAACATATGGCTTGACGCTGAAATGACCTCCCCCTTTCAATTTTATCAATTCTGGCTGAACAAAGTCAGTGATGATGACATTTCAAAGATGTTCAGAATTTTTTCATTGAAAGCCAAAGAAGAAATTGAAGGGCTATTGGAGGAACATCTTGAGGCCAATCCAAGAACACTCTTGCAGATACTGGCAGAGGAACTGACGATAAGAGTACATGGAGAAAATGCCTGTGAAAGTGTAAAAAAGACAACGGAAATAGTATTTAACAAAAAACTAAAGTCTGACTTTCTCAACAGTCTGTCTCCGGCAGATTTTGACATGTTAAAAACTGAACTGCATTGCTTTCATATAGACAGTTTTCTTTTGAACAGTGGCATGAAGCTCGATGATTTACTTTTGAACAGTCACGAGAGTCTTGATTCTAAAGGAAAGATAAGGAATGCTATTAAGGGCAATGCCTTATCGATAAATGCCCACAAAAAATCATCTCATTCAGAAACTATACAATCTTCTGACCTGATACATGGTGCTGTATTATTTGTACAAAACGGAAAGAAAAACAAATTTCTGGGCCTTCCCTATTCAACAACTGAGGAAGACGAAATAGTATTAAAAGGTTTTTATGAAGTCAGTAAACAGGCAACATCCGAATCTGAAGCAGATCAGGGCCTGTTATATAGTATGTTAAAATCCAAAAATTTGAATTCCGGAACGATAACAAACCTTGTCAAAAAAGGATACCTTAACCAAGAGGGTGACAACAACATTTTAAGCAATAAGGGTTTAATTTATTGCAGGACAAAGTACGATAAATAAATCCGCAGAACAGATTAAAAAAAGGAGAGGATTGCCTGGCGATCCTCTTTTTTTTGTTTTACAATATCAAGAAAAGGTCATAATTTTCCGGCATACAATTTAGCGTATCTCGCAATATATTTACCGATCACATCGAATTCCAGGTTAACCCTGTCTCCCTCCTTCATATTTCTGAAAACGGTATTATTATAGGTATAGGGGATAACAGCCACTGAGAAAACATCATCATGCGGATTAACAACAGTAAGGCTTGTACCATTTACACATACAGACCCTTTATCGACTAATAAATGGACTTCTGAAGGCTTATACCTGAAAGTAAAAAACCAACTACCTTCCACATCCTTAATTTCTATACAAGAACCCGTTAGATCCACATGTCCCTGAACGATATGCCCATCGAGGCGGGCATTATAAACCATTGCCCTTTCAAGGTTTACTTCCGAGCCAATGACAAGGTCGCCCAAATTTGTTTTGATGAGTGTTTCCTGTACAGCAGTGACAGTATAACTGACTTCATTTACCTGAACCACTGTAAGACAGACGCCAGAGTGCGCTACCGATTCATCGACAGAAAGTTCCTTCGCCATATCCGATTCAAAAGTAAAATGGACATTAGACCCTTCTTTGCGGATATTTATGACTTTTGCAGTTTGTTTAATAATCCCTGTGAACATCAAATTAGTTTAAGAAAGATGAAAATAAATTAGTGTAAAATATATTTTTCCAAAAATACAGCAATTTTTCTGTTATCTGCAAGTCTCGGCACCTTGTTTTGTCCTCCCAATTTACCCAGGGACTTCATATAGTGTCGAAAAGTATTTTTTTGGAGGGCATTAATTTTAAGACATTGCAAAACATTTCCCTCTCTTAAATCTTTATAGTAGCTATTTTGATTTTGCATTAAAACATCCACTTTATTGGAAAAGTCAATTCTGTTTTCCGGCGGGTTATCAAATTCGACAAACCACTCATGAAAGGGAGCTTCATTATTTGGCGGATTGACCTGAGGGGCTACAGTAAATTCCACAATTCGGGTGTTCTCTTTGTTAGCAACAGAAATCAATGCATATTCTACTTCTTTAGAAATAACATGTTCTCCGAAAGCCGAGATAAAATGGTCGACTCTGCCAGTAACTACAATACGGTAAGGGTCGGTAGAAACAAATCTGACCGTATCACCAATTTTATATCCCCACAAGCCGGCATTTGTATTAAGTATAACAGCATAATTTACCCCTGTCACTACATCCTCCAGAGCAAGACGGGTGGGGTTTTCATTAAAAATCTCATCGAGGGGAACAAATTCAAAGAAGATGCCTGAATTAATATTTAACAGCAAGGCATTATCATCCTGCAGATCCTGAAAAGCTAAAAAGCCTTCAGAGGCAGGGTAAGTTTCAACGGAAGGCACTTTTGCCCCCACCAATTCCTCCAGTTTAGCCCTGTATGGTTCGAAATTAACCCCACCATAAACAAAGAGTGAAAAATTGGGAAAGACTTCAATTACAGTTTTTTTACCGGTAAAATCCAGGAGGCGTTCATAGTACATTTGCACCCAGGGTGGAATTCCACTTATCATTCTTAAATCCTGACCAGCGGTTTCTCTGACGATATTATCCAGTTTTGTTTCCCAGTCATCAATACAATTGGTTTGATAAGAAGGCAATTGACTTTTCTTGAGCCAATTGGGAATAAGGTGATTTGAAATACCTGACAACCGACCGGTAGGAATGCCAAAAGTATCACTAAGGGCAGGGCTTCCGGATAAAAAAATCATTTTACCATCCATAAATCCGACATTTCCCGAAGAGGCAATGTAATGAAAAACAGCATTTCTTGCAGTTCCAAAATGATTGGGGGTACTATTTTTGGTAAGAGGAATAAATTTAGAGCCGGAGGTAGTTCCTGATGTTTTGGCAAAGAATGTAGGAATCCCTTTCCATAAAACATCCTTTTCTCCCTTATTTATAAGTGAGATGTAGTGTCTTAGTTCTTCATACCCTGCAAGTGGCACCTGATTTTTAAAGTCCGTGTAATTTTTTATACTTGAAAACCCATGGTCTTTACCAAATCGGGTATTCCTGGCATTGCGTATTAAGCTATTAAATATATGTTTTTGACAATTGACAGCATTTGATGCATCCTTGCGTACTTTTCGTGAAATAAGTCTGGCCAATTGATTTACAAGGATGGTCTTTAAGGACATTATTAAAAGATAAAGGGTGAGAATTATTTATAATCAAAAGTACGACAAAAATCAGAAAAAAATACAAAAGGAGACTCAATGACAATAAATTAATTCAATAAAAGCCCTAAAAATAAAAAACCCTTCCAGCTAATAAAAGCAGGAAGAGTCCTAAAAACCCAAACAAATAAACACAAAGATAAAGCGAAGATAAAAACATTTTTCATAACTTTTAACCAGGCGAACAAAATTTTATATTTTTTTTTGCACCTATCGTGAAACTAATAACTTAACTTACTAGTTTTCAGCAAATAATAATAAGTTTAAAACAAATAAAATATTTAAAAATTATCTTAGCTCAAAACTACAAAACTAAGGAATATCCTTACTATTGTATCCTGACTCAAAAACCAACAAACAGTCATTCAGTTACCCCGGAATAAAAAGATACTCATAAAAGTTACAAAACAAAGATATCGAACAAATTGCGAACATTTTATTAAAGCAAGCGTATACCTCCTCAACACATTATTACTTTACTAATTTCAAAAAATATATGTTAGACAATGTAAACTTAAAAGACGTAGTGGTCTTTGATATTGAAACCGTTTCGGGGCATAAGAAATATTCAGACCTGACAGAAACAATGCAAAAATTATGGGATATTAAATCGGAACAAATACAGCGGAGAAAAGCGGAGGAAGAACGACTGCCCTCAGAAGAATCATACGAGGAGTATTCTGGAATATATGCAGAATTCGGCAAGATAGTATGTATCTCTGCAGGCGTATTCCGCAAGGACAGTGAAGGACAATTAAATTTTCATTTAAAATCCTACTACGGGGATGACGAAAAGCAGCTGTTAAAAGCGTTTTCTGCTTTAGTAGAGAAGACATGCGTTAATCTGAAAAAAGCCTATTTATGCGGTCATAACATAAAAGAGTTTGACGTACCCTATACCTGCAGGAGAATGATAATACATGGCCTGGACCTACCTGAAGCCCTTAACATTCCTGGAAAAAAGCCTTGGGAACTAAGTCATTTGCTCGACACGATGACCTTATGGAAATTTGGAGATTATAAAAACTATACTGCCTTAAAGTTACTTTGCGGAGTGTTTAATATACCTACACCAAAAGATGACATTGATGGCAGTGAAGTAGGAAAAACCTATTGGGGGTCGGGAGACCTGGACAGGATTGAAGTATATTGTAAAAAAGATGTATTAGCTACAGCACGATTATTGATGTCCTATAAGGGTATGCCAATTATTGAAGACGAAAGAGTACACTTCTGAGTAATAAAACAGAAAGAATAAGTTATAAGATAAATTTTCATTAATTAATAAAAAAGCATAAAATAAACAGTTATATTAGAGAAATTGCGAAAATAGATTTTCGGATTAAAAAAGATATGATGGAGACAAAAGAAGAAGCGTTCTGGAACTGGTTTTCAAAAAATGAGGATAATTTATATAACATAGCACAAGATGATAAAGATCTTTTTCAAGAGTTAACAAATCAGCTGTTAAATGTAAATGAAGGACTTACTTTTGAGTTCTGTGAAAACACTGAAGGAGAGAAGAAAGCGTTTTATGTTTCTGCCGATGGTATGAAGGAATGTTTTCCTGCAGTAATAGACCTGGTAAAGAAAGCGCCAAAATTTCCAAAGTGGAGTATCCGTGCATTTCGTCAGCGAATAAACAATGACGATGTTTTTATTGAAATGAATTCAGTTCATTTATCCTATAATGATTTATTTTTTCGGTACACTAATGATTTCGATAAAATTGGTTTAGAAATCCATGTCAGAGGATTTGTAGATAACAGGGATTATATATCCGCCATTTTTATATTATTGGATGCATTGCTTGGCGAATATGACGTTGCGACGCAAATCAGTTTTATAGAATGGCTTCAACTTGACGAGGAAAAAACAACTGAACTTTCACCTTTTGTTGATCTGAGAAGTCTGGTAAACAATCAAAAGGCAATGAAGAACTAACGTTATTAAAAATGGATGAATATATAGATAGTTTGTGGCATTTATTTGACATATTGGGTCTCAGTACAATTACAGATCATAAACACCGTATATACTACCCTTATCTTTTGTCTTCATTATTGATGGCATTTTTTTATTATTACTTTTTAAGATCCGGTAAGAACTCAAAAGAAGCATCAAAATTCTCACAGTATATATTTCCAAAGCAGATATGGCTACACAAATCAGCGATTGTTGATTATCAGTTATTTATTTTCAACAACATAATAAAAGCCCTTTTAATAGCCCCCTACCTTATAGCCCATATTTCCTTTGCCTATGCAATTACAAGAAGTTGGGAATATCTGATTGGCATACAGGACAGTATACAATGGTCAAGTTTAACGATCAATATAATCTACAGCATTATTTTTCTGATAACATCTGATTTCAGCAGATATCTATTGCATTATTGCCTGCACAAGATACCTATACTGTGGCAATTCCACAAAGTACATCATTCTGCAGAAGTTTTGACTCCTGTAACCTTATACAGAGTACATCCGCTGGAATATTTTTTTCTAAAGCTTCGGAGCGTACTTATTTTCGGTATTGTATCCGGCAGCTTTTACTTTTGGTTCAGGACCGGATTTGAGCCTTTAAGTATATTAAAGATACATATCGGCATATTTCTATTCAATTTACTGGGGTCTAACCTCCGGCATTCACATGTACCGGTCAGATTCGGGAACCTGCCTGAACATATATTTATCAGCCCTGCACAACATCAGATACATCATGGCAATGAGGAGAAGTATTTCGACAAAAACTATGGTAGTATTTTTGCGATCTGGGATTTGATGTTTGGCACCTTGCTTATCAGTCAAAAGCATGAAAAGATACATTTCGGGATCATGAAGGATGAACAAAAGGAATACAGTAATTTATTTCAGAATTTATGGACACCTGTAAGAAATTTATTCAGGGGCAAGAATTAGACCTTTTGTAATTCCTTAGCAAGTTCTACTCCAACTTTGATTGTATTTAGCAAAGACAATCTTTTCTTTTCATTATCGATAATGCTAATTTCATTATAAGACAAGATATTATTATCGAAAGAAAACTCACCGGCCAATTGGGGCAATTTGCGTAAAAACAACTGACGGATTCTGGAGTTCAATACTTTTTTTGCAAAGTAATCATCATTGGATTTAATCATATAATTATCATCAAAGGCATCATGGCCGACCTGAATATCCTGGCCTCCGAACGCTTTTCCGATTTTAGAGAGAAAACCTTCTTTATACAATCTAAGATTTTTGCCATTATTTTTATCTAAAACAAAAGAAAAGGAGGTATAGGATGTCTGGTTTTTACCAGAGCCCTTGGTATACATATAGCAATTTAATGGCAAGTCACAATAAGAACCGTTCACAGACGGATATTTGGCCATCAGCCAACTCCATTTCCCTTCAGGAAGGATAAGATTAAGATCAAGGTCTCTTGCTAATAAAGTCCATTGTTCTCTTATTTTAGAATGACTACGTTTAACCAACCAAAAGATAAAATAGAAAAAAAGTACAATAAACAGGAGCCCTAAAAGAGGGGATAAAAATTCAAGATTCATAATAAAGAGAATAAAAAGTATTAAAAATGTTGTTGATAAAAATCTACAATTCTTTCATCCACAAAAATATCCTGTGGCCTGAGCGGTCTTCTAAGTACAATACCTTCCAGGGTTCTGCATCTGCTGAGTGCTACATAAGTCTGACCAAATTCGAAAGCTCCTTTTCCCATATCAATAATAACCCTGTCAAAAGTTTTTCCCTGGCTTTTGTGAATAGTCATAGCCCAGGCAAGCCTAAGCGGGTATTGAGTAAATTGCCCAATAGTTTCTGTCTTTATTTCATTATCTCCGTCAATAGAATGTTTAACTACATCCCATTCAAAGGGAGGAACATCAATAACATCGATAGTACCATTGGGTTTAAGTATTGAAATTTTGATAACATCCTGAGATAAATCATGTACTTTCCCAACCGTACCATTTACATACCTTCTTTTGGGGTCATTTTTAAGAAACATAACCTGAGCACCTATTTTAAGGCGAAGAGGGGTTTCTGCAGGCAAGGTAGAAAC
>CAJQOX010000321.1 GCA_905480075.1 uncultured Aureispira sp.
CGCCTCCCAGACCGTCCAGTTTCTGCCACCAAAATCTATAGCCACCTGAGCCAGACAATCATCCATCGGCAGGCAAAAACCATATCTTCCAATACCCAATTTATCTCCCAGTGCTTTTTTGAATCCTTCCCCTAAGGCAATAGCAGTATCTTCAATCGTGTGGTGTTCATCGACATAAAGATCTCCTACAACCTTCAACTGCAGGTCCAGTTGTGCATGCCGGACCAATTGCTCCAGCATATGATCAAAAAAGGCGATGCCGGTATCTATATCCGCCTTGGCGTTTCCATCCAGATTCAAGCTTATATCTATATTGGTTTCTTTGGTCTTTCTCTTAATAGTTGCAGTTCTTGGAGGACATTTCAGAAATTCGTATATAGATTTCCAGTTTTCAGGCATCAATACAATTGTATCTTCCAAAGATTGCTTTGTATAAACAGTTTCTTTTGTACCTGCTTCACTTGCATTCAACCAAATGCCTTTGGCCCCCAGGTTTTTTGCCAGTACTATATCGGTAATTCTGTCGCCGACGACAAAGGAGTTTTCAAGATCATAATCATCCGAGAAATATTTGCCTAACAAAGCCGTTCCCGGTTTTCTTGTCGGCGCGTTTTCCTCCGGAAAAGTTCTGTCGATAATAACATCGCTGAAAAATATCTCTTCATTTTTCAAAAAATCTATTATCTTATTCTGCGTGGGCCAAAAGGTATCTTCCGGAAAGGAGGCTGTACCCAAACCATCCTGATTGGTAATCAATACCAATTCAAAATCCATCTCTTCAGCAATGGCAGACAAATATTTAAATACGCCAGGAAGGAAGTTCAATTTTTCAAGACCATCTAACTGATAATCTGCTGGTTCAGTGACTAAAGTCCCATCTCTGTCCAGGAATAATACTTTTTTTCTCATCATTATTAATAGTTAAAAAGTTAGAAAAAGCAAAAAGGAGTTTATTGTTTTCATCGGGTGTTCCAATGGTTAATCTCAGGCAATTATGACAACCTGAAACATCAGAACGGTTCCTGACAATGATTCCATAAACTATGAGGTAATTATACAATTCAGAGGCATTCTTTACCTTAATCAGTAAAAAATTTGCCTGTGAGTCATACACTTTTGTAACAAAGGGAAAATCAGCAAATTTTGCAGTCAATCGTTTTCTTTCGGCAACAGAAAGCAACAGATCATATTTCAAGGCTTTAGAATCTTTCAAGTTTTTCAAAGCTATTTCCTGTGCCGGTTTACTGAGATTATAAGGTGCTTTTACTTTATTCAATAAAGAAATAATAAAGGGGCTGGCAAAGGCCATTCCTACACGAAGGGCTGCAAGACCACGGGCTTTTGAGAAGGTCTGCAAAACCACTAAATTAGGATAAACATCTAAAAAGCTCAATAAAGAAATCTGATCAGAAAAATCTATATAGGCCTCATCCACAACTACTATACCCTGAAAACCTCTTATTAACTCGAGGATCTTTTCCAACTGAATATTATTGCCGGAGGGATTGTTGGGGCTACAGATGAAGAGTAATTTTGATTGTTCATTTTGGACTTCCAAAATTTTATCTACCCGGGGTTGAAAATTTTCATCCAGGGGAATTTGAATATTCTGAATATTGGAAATAGATGCGGCAACCTGATACATGCCATAAGTTGGAGGCAGGGTTATGATAGTATCTCTTTCCGGTTTACAAAAAATTCTGATCAACAAATCGATGGCTTCATCGCTTCCATTGCCTAAAAATATTTTTTCATCGGCAATCTTTTTAATTTCCCTATGGCAGATTTGAGCTTTTGTTGTAGTGGGTCAGGATATCTGTTATACTGTTTCCTGAAATTATTTTCATTGGCATCCAAAAAGACAGAGGCCTTACCTTTGAACTCATTTCTTGCGGTAGAATAAGGCTTCATTTTCAGGATATGTCTACAAACCAATTTTTCGATTATTTTCATTATAAAGGATTAAAAAATTAAACAGAATTAATTTGATTTAAACGGATGCTGACGGCATTTTTGTGGGCGGGTAGATTTTCTGCTTCTGCCATTCGTTCCACTGCCCATCCGATATTGACCAACCCCTTTACTGAAGCCTTTTGAAAGGTAATTTTACGGACGAATGAATCCAGAGAAACACCACTGTAAGCATTTGCATAAGCATTTGTAGGCAATGTGTGATTGGTGCCCGAGGCATAATCTCCTAATGATTCGGGTGTATAGTTGCCTAAAAACACAGAACCAGCATTTCTGATTTTACCAATCTGATCTTCAGGGTTTCTAATATTCAGCATAAGGTGTTCGGGAGCATATGTATTAATAAATTCGAGGATTTCTTCTTCCGATTTCAAGATGAGGGCAAAACTCATTTTTAGGGATTCCTGTGCAACAGCCTTTGTGGGCAGGACTTTCAATTGAGTTTCTAGTTCATCAAGGACACTCTTTATTGTCAAATCACTGAGAGAGACCAATACTACCTGACTGTCGGTACCATGTTCTGCCTGCGATAATAAATCGGCTGCTATATAAGCCGGCGTAGCAGATTCGTCAGCCCAAAC
>CAJQOX010000322.1 GCA_905480075.1 uncultured Aureispira sp.
AAGAGAAATGGTCTGCCCCCCTCAATATGGGCAGTAAAATAAACACAGCAGGCAACGATGTGTATCCCTTTCTGGATAAGGACACGCTCTATTTTTCCTCAGACGGTCAGCCTGGAATGGGGGGCTTGGATATCTTCAGGACATACAAAAAATTTCAAAGATGGCAATGGCCTCAGAACCTCAGGGCACCGATCAATTCGGGGGGAGATGATTTTGGTTTTATTCTCGACAATATGAGTCCATTAACCGGGGGAGTAATTCATCAGGGGTATTTTTCATCCAACCGGGAAGGAGGCAAGGGCAGTGATGATATTTATAGCTTTCAGCAACTCAGCCCTCCCCCACCGGACACTACAAAAATCGTTCTTCCTCCCCAAATTATTCTTGCAATCAATTTAAACGGATTGGTAAAGGAAAAAATATTCAATGAGCCCGGCAATCCCAATTCCGGTATTTCTTCTCTGGAAAACCTTATGGGGGTCTCTGTACATATCAGCACTGAAGACACTGCATTTACAGTGGGTTCTGATATAGACGGAACCTTTTATATAGCCCTTGACACTGCAACAGATTATCACTTCAAAGCAACTAAAAGTGGCTATTTTAATGAAATAGCAGATATCAGCACCAAGGGAATCGTACTCAATGAAACACATCCCGACACAACGCTTACGGTTGAAATAATCATGGAGAAAATCATCACTAACCAGGAAATCACAATCGACAATATCTATTATGATTATGATGATGATAAAATCCGTGAAGATGCAAAAAAACCATTGGACTCTCTGATTATTATTTTGAAACAAAACCCTCAGATATCCATTCAACTTTCTTCTCATACCGATTGCCGGGGTCAAAACGGCTATAATGAAAAACTATCGCAGCGACGTGCCGAATCGGCAGTCCGCTACCTGATACAGAACAGCATCGATGCCGGCCGACTGAAGGCGAAAGGTTATGGAGAAAACAAACTTGAAGTAGAATGTAAATGTTCAGATTGTACAGATGAAGAACATCAACGCAACAGAAGGACCACTTTTCTTATACTGGAAGAATAAACCTTAGCAGGCTACTTCAGTCTGTCATCTTCATTTTTAAGCAAAGTTCTTCATTTTAAACAGCTCTTTTTTACTAATCATTTAATATTATAAAATAATGATTAAATATCTTTGTTAATATTTCAGATATTGAATTTTAGTTTTTAGCTTTATTACTAAGGTTATGATACTTTTCGGAAGTAAATGATTCACCCCGATATTTCCCAAAATATATAAAAACAGCTTCAAAAAAAGATTAAATGGGAGAAGAACGCGTAAAACTGGCATCATCTCAGGGAAAGAACGAGATGCGTAATTTTGTAAGGCAATTACTCAATGATGTAGATGCATTTGAATACATGCTGGATAATAATTGGTTTGAAGATGACATTAAGTGCATTGGAGCCGAACAGGAACTCTGCCTGATTAACAAACACTACAAACCTGCCTACAAGGCGATGGATATCCTCAAAGATTTTCATCCCGAGTGGCTGACCACTGAACTGGCTCAGTTCAATCTGGAACTCAATCTGAAACCTCAGGTATTTGAAGGTGATGCATTCAGCAAAATGGAATCTGAGTTAAGGAAGAATCTGGAATTAGTGAATAAGGTTGCAGCAAAGCATGATACCAGAATTTTACTGACCGGAATTTTACCTTCTCTCCGTAAATTTGACCTGGGAATGGAACAACTGACACCTAAACCCCGGTATCATGCGCTGATGACGGCATTGAGAAAGATGAGAGGCACAGATTATGAACTGAGGCTTGACGGGATTGATGAACTGAATATATTGCATGATTCTCCATTACTTGAAGCCTGCAACACCTCTTTTCAGGTTCACCTGCAGGTAGCACCACAGAACTTTGTCAAGTTGTATAATATTGCACAGGCAATCACAGGCCCTACCCTGGCAATGTGCACAAATTCTCCGGTACTTTTCGGCAAAAGACTGTGGCATGAAACAAGAATAGCTCTTTTTGCACAATCTATAGATAACCGAAAATCGAAGGACCACCTCCGGCACAAAAGTTCAAGGGTCAACTTTGGAAACAACTGGCTGGACAAATCCATTCTGGAAATTTACAAAGAAGATATACTGCGTTTCAGAATTCTTTTGGGTGCAGATATAGAGCAAAACTCCCTTGAGTCATTAAAGAAAGGAAAAACGCCGAAATTGCAGGCACTACAAGTTCATAATGGTACTGTATACCGTTGGAACCGCCCCTGCTATGGTATCAGTCCAAACGGCAAACCTCACTTAAGGATAGAGAACAGAGTACTTGGTGCCGGCCCTACGGTACTGGATGAAATGGCGAATACTGCATTCTGGCTTGGGGCAATGGAAGGAATGGCTGATCAGGTGGATGACATACGTAATCATATGAGTTTTGATGATGCCCGGGATAATTTCATGAAAGGTGCAAGATCTGGAATGGATTGTAAATTCACGTGGATGAACAATAAGAAAATTGCCGCCCGTGATCTTACCCTTGAAGTCTTATTGCCAATGGCCCGTCATGGCCTTGAAAAATATAATATAAATACTGCTGACATAGATAAGTATCTGGGTGTGATTGAAGAAAGAGCAAAGAAACATATGAACGGTTCCCGGTGGATTTTGCAAACCTTCAGCAAATTTCAGAAAGAGACTCACAAGGATGAAAGTCTTACAGCTTTGACGGCTGCAATTTACCACAATCAAAAACAAAGTAAGCCTGCCCATGAATGGCCTTTACCTGAATTGAATGATTTTCTTCAATACGACCCTTCACAACTATTGGTGGAGGAGTTTATGAATACCGATATTTTTACACTTCACAAGGACGATTTACTTGAATTTGCCTCTACGCTGATGCATTGGAGTGACACCGCCCACATGGCTGTTGAAGATCAGAAAGGCAACCTTGTGGGTTTGGTCAGTTCCAAACAAATACTGAAACATTTTGCTCAGAAAAGCAATAGCAAAAAAGATACCGTTGTATCGGATGTCATGGACAAAAATCCACAAACTGTAACACAACAGATGAAAATTATTGAGGTCATTAAATTGATGAAGGACCAAAACCTGAAAATGGTGCCTGTTGTAAAAGGGAAGGAACTTATTGGTGTCATTTCGGAACGCAACTTTGTTAACATGTCAAAAAGATTGATCCAAATAATGAACAAGAGTTGACAACCTTATCTTTTTTATATTTCAAAACATAAAATGAAAAAAAAACTCTTGTAATATCTATAAGTATCTTTTTTCTGATTTCTGGATTTGTCCTTAATACTATTTTAATACAGAAGACAACGATTCTCAAAAAAGCTAAAGAACAATATGCTGAATCCCTTAGTTATAAAAACAGATTTCTGGATAAAGAAGAATGGATAAAGGTAGAAGACGGGAGTGATTTTGAATTAAAGACTTCTGGTTTGACCGTTGTGTTACCTTTTGTCAGTTCAGAAAACCAAAAAAGCAATCTGAACAACTTAGAAAGTCGTATAAAAAAGGCTGAAACAAATTCTCAGACACTGGTATATTATATTTTATTCTTGTTAATGATGTATCTTGTCATCATGTTATTGTTCCATTTCATGTACCGCCCTCCTTTTTTATTCCTGATAAGCACAATTACAGTATCAATCCTTTGCCTTCATATAGGTTTATTTACTCCTATGCTTGAAATCGGTGCAGTGGAACGCGATTTAAATCTGGCAGAAATTCCTATTGAGAAAAAAGTGTTCGGGTATGGAATAGATGTTACAATTCAGAAAAAATTTGAAGGAGATATTTACTTTTATTATCAAAGCAAATCTATTGCTGACCTTATTCATTTGCTATTTAAACAAAAGAACTATTTTGTAGGAATTTGCATTTTATTGTTTAGTGTACTTTTTCCCCTTGTCAAAACCTGCCTGATGTGCTTTTTTGTTTTAAAACCATCAATTAAACAAAAAAAATGGTTCAGCGGTTTCGTATTAAACCTCAGTAAATGGTCTATGGCAGATGTATTTGTAGTAGCAATGTTTCTGGGCTTTCTGGCCTTCGAAAATATGCAGGCAGGAGTCAACACCTATAGTAATGTTAGTATGGGCCTGTACTTCTTTCTTACTTATTGTTTGTTGTCAATACTCAGTTCTATGATGACAAAGCTACCTTCTGAAGAGATTTTCCCAACACAGTAAGCTACAACAAATTAAGAATGGTATAAAATTGGTTCTATCAAAAATTAAGTTCTTGGCAACGGAGTTTATTTGTTAACTAATAGCTATTTATGTTAAAAAATTGTACTTTAGCTTCTTTGAACAGAAAAATGATTTCAATTAATTAAAATTATCCAATAATGAATAGAAAAAATATCTTAAACATCATTATTTCCTGCCTTTTCCTCTCTTCTCCCCTTTTCTCACAAACAGGAAATTTAGTTGTATTTTCAACATCGGATGATTATTTCCATATTGGCCTTGATAATAAATTCCAGAATGGAAAATCGAATACAAATGTAAAGGTAACCGGTATTCCTGAAGGGGATTACTGGGTGACAATTATGTTTAATAATCCAAATAAAAAACCTATTAAATCCTCTGTAAAAGTTTTGGAGGACAAAGAAGTTTCTTATATCCTTGAATTGGAAAAAGAGGTGCTTAAACTTAAGTTTTACAGTAATGTTCCTAAGAATCAGGTACAGAGTTTAAATACCAAACAATCTGTTGTTGCGTATAACACAAAAGGAGTAGAAGCCAAGGGGCTTAAAAGCACCAAAGAAATACCACCAAATCTTGATATTGTCAGAAATGATATTGTCAGAGTTCAGGGCGACCGTAATGACCATAAAAAAAGAATGGGCAATTACAGTGGTAGTTCCTCTACAGAAACCAAGGATAATTCCACGGCAGAAACTGTACAAAAAGAACCTGAAACGGGCACTACTGTCCTCAGCGAATACATTCAGATTGTTAATACTGACGGCACGACAAAAATAGTGGATGAACGCACAACGATAGTGAAGGAAATAGTGGAAAGAAATGGTCAGAAGCAGATGAGGACAAAAAAAAGTAAAACACATACTGACACTGACTTCACTTGCCTGCCTATGAAAAAAGAGGCCTTTGTCGCTTTGATTCAGTCTGTAGAAAAAACAGAAAATAAATTGGAAGTTGCTCAAAACGGAGTAAAAGGGCAATGTATGACGCCCGGTCAGATAAAAACAATTGGTGACTTGATAAAAAGTGATGCTGAAAAAAATAATTTTGCCATTGCTGCTAAATCTGTTTGTGCTGACCCATCCAAATTTCCCTATACAATAACAGAACCTGTTGTTGTAAAGCAAGAGGAGGTAGAGAAAGAAAAAGTTGTGGAAGTGGTTAAAGAAGAGGAAGAAACGTTGGTTGTTGAGAAAAAGCCAAAAACCAAGGCTGAATTGAAAGCGGAGCTCAAGGCTTTGAAACAAAAGGAAAAGGCGGAGAAATTAGCTGACAAACAAAAGAAAAAGGCGGAGAAAAAGGCAGCTAAAGCCAAGGAAAAAGCGGAGAAAAAGGCGGCCAAAGAAGCGGCAAATAATAAGTGAAATTATTGTTTTTTACATAATTAAACTTCAGGGCTTTTCTTTTATGAAAACGGATAATCAAATGTACATTCAATCAGCAATCTGTTACTTAAACCGATCGATTAATACATTCTAAAATTTGTAAATTAAACATGATTCAGGCATAACAGAAAGTAAGAATAAAGCCTATTCTTCTAATTATACTATTTCAGGAGATAAACAAAACAGCAATCAAATACTATTGATTGCTGTTTTACTATTTAATCCAATATCAGAAAAGCCCGGCTCTAATCAGTAAATTTCATTTTATATCAAAAAAATCCAATCCAATATCATCAGCCAATTCAGACATCTGTTCATCTGCGTCAGCGATGTGCAGCAGTGTGGCTACAGGCCACAGACCGAAGGGCCGAGCGATAGCGAGCTTCGAAACGTAGCGCCCGGACGCCCAAAAAATTCAGGTTAATTTCAGTTAAAAGTAGCCTGAATAACAAAAAGAGCAGCAAATTTATATTTTATTTAATCAGAGCATTTGAGAATATCTCCAGGTAGGTTCTGTCAGATTCTTAAAAATCTTCTTCACCAAAATACTCTGCCCAGATATTCCGTGTTTCGTAGAGTTTGACACAATGCATCCTGCAATTATCGTCGAGGTGAGGTTCAATTTGTTTCCAGATATAATAGACTAAATTTTCAGTCGTTGGAGGAGTGCCGGGTGGTAAAAAGTTCTCATCGAGGTTCATATTGCTGTGGTCTAGGACATCACAGACTTCTCTTTTGATTATCTTACTTAATTTTTTGGCATCCATAATAAAGCCTGTCACGGAACTGGGTTTACCTTTGATGGTGATCATAAGGTCATAATTGTGGCCGTGAAAGTTTTTGTTGGCACATTTGCCGAAAACTTCAAAGTTTTTTTCTTCAGACCAATCGTTCACCCACAACTGATGTGCGGCGTTAAAACTTTCTCTTCTGGTGAGGTAGACAATCATTTGTTTCTTTTTTTGCCAGATTGGTAAATAGCCAAAAGGCATTTAGTGTATTAAAAAAAGGTAAAGAAAGTTTACAGTTCATGACTTTGTTGCCGTGCTACACTCGCTGCAGTGCGCTTCAGGCACAAATCATAAATAGCTGAACTTTAACATTTTTTCAAAATTTATCACAAATTTAATAAAAATTCCATAGTATCCACAGAATCTGCATAATCATTTAAAGCAGGAGACTGAGTTTGACCTAAATTAACAGTATTGAGTTCGGAAAGGTTCATTTTTGTTGCAATACATTGAATTTCATCTATTTCCTTCAATAAAATTTCTTTGAGGGAGTCAACAGAACTGTAATATTCAAAATGCAGGGAAGAAATCCTTGAGAGCATAGATTCATGTTCTACAATCATCAGGCAATCATTTGCCAGGTGTAATACATTATTTAATAAATAGATAGAACGATTGTATTCATAATTATTTCTGTATTTGGTATGGTCCATAATATTTTTGTAATTATCGAGGACCTTCAACATGGGGCTGAAATCATAATTTTCGGGCACATATAGTTTAGAGACTGAACGGCAACCGAGACCGAAATACCTGAAAACATCGACACCTAGTTTCAAAAAGTCTTCGTCCGTTTCCGTTCCGTCGAGGATAGCGACAGAATTTCTGTTATTGCGAATGATATTAGGGTATTTCCCAAAATATTGTTCGAAATACAGCGCAGAATTATTGGAGCCCGTAGCAATAACAGCATCAAAATCCTTTAATCGGCTACATTGTTGAAAATATACTGCTGAACGCGCATCTTCTTTTCCCATAAAATCAATCAAAAAAGGGATCAGGAAGTTGTCTTTCTCTGAAAATTTAATAATTGAATGATGTCCGGATAAGAAAACACAGAGGATATCATGAAAACCAACTGCGGGGACATTCCCTGCTAAAACCAGTCCGATTTTTTTTGCTTTGGTTTTCTTATTCAGACCGGGATAGCACTTTAACCAATTCTCAAGTTTTTGCCTGTCAAGGAATTCTGAAGCCAAATTCCCAAGCGCTTTAAGAGAATTGGCCTTGGTCAGCCACCTGTTGTTACGTTCAGCAGAAAGTACTGCAAATTGCCTGGCTTCACTATCTATCTTAAGGTACTCTCCCAATTTTACCAATAAATTAATCCTTTCTTCTAGGGTCATATTGAATGTTTGATGAAATGAAGTGCAAATTTCTAAAAAAAAATGAACTTATACAGTTAAGCAGAGAGAATATAAAATTATTTGTTGCGAATCAATAGAGAAAAAAATAATACATTTTAAAATTTGGGCGGTAAAACAAGATAGTACTTTTTAAGAAAACAATATATCATATAGCAGAAAACGCAACAATTAAAAGACATAAACAACTAATAAACATAAATATACACATAAACAAAAATCAAACTAATTCACACAGTTAACACAGGCATATCCAATGTTAAGAAAAAAAGCAATAATTCAGCCAATAATTAACACACAAAAAACAACAGATACAGTTAAAATGGCTTAAATTAATTAGTACAGGTAATTAACCCCTTAAACCCCATGCTATGAGTACTTTTATTAAAATACTAATCACTTTTTTTATTATTGTTACTTTTAACAAAGAATCAGTTTCACAAATTGTAAGTATTCCTGACAGTATTTTTAAGGATTATTTGGTAAATAATTCTACAATCAACAGCAATGGCGATAATGAAATTCAACTGACAGAAGCTCAAAATTTTTCAGGAACTATCAATGTGTCCAACAAAAACATAACAGATCTGACCGGAATTTCATCATTTACATCCATAACAGGCCTTTCCTGCTTTAATAACCAACTAACATTTTTGGACATTACTTCTAATGTAGCCTTAACAAATCTTAATTGCAACAACAATCAAATATCTACTATTGACTTTAGTTCAAACTCTTCATTAGCAACACTGTCAATAAAGGACAATCAAATATCTGCTATTGATCTTGAGGAGAACTATGCGCTTATATATCTATCAGCAGGTAATAATTTATTAACGAATCTCGACATAAGTAATAATCCCTTCCTGAATCACCTCTCCTGCTACAGCAATTCATTAACTAGTTTAGACCCGAGCAACAACCTGCTCTTAACCAGTCTAAACTGTAGCAACAATAATCTGACGACAATAAATTTGAATTTTAATACAGCGCTCACAGAATTATCTGTTCAAAACAATCAGTTACACAATCTCAACCTAAACAATAATACATCTTTGACAAGTATTTCCTGTGGCAATAATAACCTGATTTCATTGAATGTAAGTCAGCAGGCCTCACTAAACTACCTATCCTGTTTTGGAAATCATCTTAGTTCCCTTAATGTAAATAATAATCCTTCCTTGACACAATTGATTGTATATCTTAATAATTTATCCTCACTCAATGTAAGTACAAATACAATGCTCGAACGTTTAAGTTGTTATGACAATCAACTTACCAACCTTAATCTGAGCAACAATACACATCTTAAGTATATCTTTTGTCATAAAAACATATTAACTGAATTGAATATCAGAAATGGTAACAACTCAAATATTATTGATTTTGATGCAAGAAATAATCAATTACTATCATGTATCGAAGTGGATTCAATTTCTTATGCAGTAGCAAGCTGGACTTCACATACAGACAATACTAGTACATTCAATACAGATTGCCAAACAATTACAGAAGCTAAGACTCAAGTTACCGAAAACTTTGATCCGACAATATTTCCAAACCCAACCAAAAGCATGCTTACTGTTCAATTCGGGGAGATTCAAGAGCAGGTGGAGGGTTCTGTGTACAACAATCTTGGACAATTGGTCATGCAAAGAAAGTATTCGAATATCAATCAAATACACATGGAACTAAAAGGCAGCTCTGGAGTTTATTATGTAAGTTTAAACTCAGGAAAAAGCAAAAAGATAGTCAAGGTAATAAAAGAAGAATAGAGGCCAACAAGGTGGGCTACATTTGTGATTCAATTAAAGCAATTGCATCAGAAGTATTAAACCCTGCTTTTAACCATAACATATTCTTTTCTTTTCTGAACCATGTCATCTGTCTTTTGGCAAAACGTCTTGTATTTCTTTTAACAAGTTCAACAGCCTCTTCCAAAGAAATTCTCCCGTCAAAAAAATCAAAAAACTCTCTGTAGCCCACGGTTTGAAGGGCATTCAGTTTTCGCAGAGACAACAGACTTTCCACTTCCTTCAACAAACCGGCATTCATCATCAGGTCTACCCTGCGATTAATACGGTCATAAAGTTCAGGACGGTCAAAATTAATTCCTGTTTTAATACTTTTGAAGGGTCTGGATATTTTTGTTTTGCCTAAAAAAGAAGAAAAGGGTTTACCACTACTTCTACATATTTCCAAAGCCCGGACGACCCTTTGCGGATTGGACAAATCTACCTTTTCATAATAAACAGGGTCCGAAACCCTTAACTCTTCCTGTAGCACCTGAAGTCCTTCGGACTTCAATTGCAGGTTAAGTTCGTGTCTAAAAGTCTCATCAACAGGAGGAAAATAATCAACTCCATCACAAACAGCCTTGATATAAAGGCCGGAACCGCCAACCATTATGGCTACATTATTCTTAATAAAATATTGCTCAAGAAAGGCCAAGGCATCCCGTTCATAATCGCCTGCGTTATAATTCTGATGTACAGACAAAGAGTTGATAAAATGGTGCTTGGCAGCAGCTAATTCCACCTCATCCGGTTTGGCAGTACCGATATTCATTTCACGATAAAACTGCCTTGAATCACAGGAAAGAATTTCAGCATTAAAATGATTGGCAATGTCGACAGAAAGTGCTGTTTTGCCGGAAGCAGTAGGACCTGCAATGACAATTAAATATTTTTGTGCAGACATTTAACAAAGAGATTAAAAAAAAGTATGTAACAAACGATTTTGTTACATACTTTTCGCAGTCAAAATTAATTTAAGAAGTTATAGTTTTTTAGTTCCATCATCCGTTGCTTTTTCCTCTTTCACTCCACCTGATTTACTTTTCAAAAACATAGAACCCATTTTCATTCCCATATCAAAAATTGATTGAAGGACATTTGCATTGGAATCTTTCATCTTAAGAAGGAATTCAGTAGTAATTTCATTGCCTTTTGGATGTGAAGTATTAAACTCCATTCTGTTAAAAGTTTTTTCAAACATAGTAAGATCCAAGGGAAGATCAATTTTCATTTCTTCAAAAACCTTTTTACTGGTTTTGACCATATTAGCAACATCAAGGAAACCATATTGCACATAATCGATAATATTTTTAGTTTCTTTAGCGTCAAGTTGTTTATCTTTAGGGAAACCGGATTTCAGATTGGCCGGAATAGCTTCATCATTAGTAAACATTAAAACACCATCTTTAACAATGATATAAAGATCGAAGCCCAATTCCTCTTTCACACCGCCAACAATCCATACCCCCTCTTCTTTTTTGGAAATCACACCTGAATTTGAAGCCAGCTTTACAAACTTCATAATATTCTCCTCACTGCCATAAGACATCATCATAACTGCAAGAGGCAGGGGTTCTTTTTTTATAGATTTCACTTCATCCCACTTATCTGTTTTTTCATTAAATTCATAATCGACAGACTCTTTATCAACAACCTTTAAATCAGTAACAGCAAATAGCATGTCTCCCTTCAGAAGGGTATAAATTTCTTCCTCATCAACAAATATGTCGATAATATCCAACAAGTTAGTAACCAGGCTACCTTCTTTGGTCTTTTCAAGAACCTTATAAATTTCAGTTCCATAACTTGAAATAAACCCTTCAGGGCTCATAGCCATAGAATACAATCCAATAAGGTTATCACCGTTGATATACTTAAAGAAATTTTTATTGGGTTTTAGTTTGTAAGACTCAGCCATAACCCTGGACATAGCATCATTGGTGTATATTTCCATCAGGAATTGCCCTTCTCCTTTTTTCAGAAAACCATTTCCTCCTAATTTCATATCAGTGACAAATTCCATAATAGAATTGACCAATTCCCTGGCCTGCAAAGGAACATCGTTGGAAGAGGGTACCAAAGTTTTGTAATTCATCCAAAAATCAAAGTCAGAATCCTTATGAAGGTGTTTTTGGTAATCAGCATCTTTAGCAATTGAGTTTGCAACATCTACTTTACTGACAGCATTAGCATGCTCAAGAAGTATCTTGGTAATACGTTCAGAGTAGGAACTCTCATCATCAAAAAAACTTTGTTTAATGGTAGATTTGGCCAGAATCATTCGGTCTTTATTCCAGTTCAGAAGCGTCAGGTTATGAATAAGATTCATAGCACCATCGGAAGGAATCATTTTTTTGGTTTTTTCCTCACCAAAAAGATCATCGAGAAAACTTCTGAATTTATCAGCATCTGTTATTGGAAGAACTAGGTTGACTGTCATTGGACTTGACTCTCCTTTGTACAGGTCTTTATCAGGGTCTTCTGGGTTTTGAAGCCATATATATACTTCTTTTTGTATATCTATCCCGATTTTTTCAGTATTTTGTAATTGTTCCTGAATTTTCGAAATCTTCTCTTGAGAAACTTCACCGCCGGCCATACCAAGTAACATAGGGGCAAGCATTTTACTGACTTTAAACTTATTAGTTGTGGCTGTATCCAACTTGTAATAAGTAGAATAAGGAGTAAAATTTGCTACAAAAGCAGTTTTGTCTTTGGAAATAAAATCTTGCATTGACTTTTCCTGAGCAACTAAAAGTTGTGTAGTCATAAAGAATACAGTTATGATGAAGATACTTTTCATAATTAATTTATTGGTTTTTTGTTGAGGATAAAATTATTACTATAAAACTTGAATACATTTTTTTTTAAAAGCTCAAAATTAAGTTAATTATCTATTAAAACAAAATTATATATTCAATATATAAATCAGATTTGGTAAAAAATGAAGCAATTGGACAAATAAATTTAAATCCTTGATTATTAAACACAAAACTCTTTTATTTTAATATCATTAATTCATTGAATCAATAAATGAAGCACAGATAAACAATTTAAGTTGTACATTTACTGTTCAATCAACAAAAGGATCTATTTTTGTATAATTATACTTTTTAAATCACAAAAACAACTTACTGTTATCAACAGGGACAAGACTCAAAAAATCAATTCTTTATAATTTAAAACAATGGAAAATTTAGCAATCAGCACAGATAAACAATCTTTGAACAATGTAAAAATAGGCAAAGAAGTAAAAATTTATGATTTTGTAAATGCTTATAATTGTACTATTGATGATGGTTCAAAAATCGGGACTTTTGTAGAAATTCAAAAAGGGGCATCAATAGGAAAAAACTGTAAAATTTCCAGTCACACTTTTATATGTGAAGGTGTGCATATAGAAGATAATGTTTTTGTAGGCCACAATGTATCCTTTATCAATGATATGCTACCCAGGGCTACTAATTCAGATGGCACTCAGAAGACGGACGATGACTGGACTTTAACTGAAACCTATGTCAGGAAAGGTGCTTCTATTGGAACAAGTGCTACTATTCTTGGAGGAGTAACTATTGGTAAAAATTCATTGATAGGCGCAGGGTCTGTTGTGACAAAGGATGTACCGGAAAACGCGGTTGTGGCAGGAAATCCTGCAAAAGTAATTCGTTTCATTTCTCCGGAAAGTTAGATTTGTATTTATTAAATAATATTTGAAACGGGTCTTTTCCCATGTAGAATATCTTGAGCCTTATTCTGTAATCAGCTATTTTCACTAAAATAAAAAACAGGGACTTTAACGCTGTTTTTCGTATATTAAATCTTTATTGAATTGTCTGAAATCAACAATCAATCCTGGTCAGTGATAATTCTTTGTTATAACGAAGAAGGAAGCATTAAACGTGTTATTAATGACGTACAGCAAATCCTGAGAATAATCTCTCCTGACAAAAATGAGATTGTACTTATCAATGACGGGAGTACTGACAATTCAGGTAGAATAATTGAAGAATTAATAAAAAATGAGATCAACAGCAATATTAAATATTTATGCCATTCCAATAATAAGGGGATTGGCGAATCACTAAAAAATGGTTACAAAAATTCTACTTGCGAAAATGTAGTTATGATACCCGGTGACGGACAATTTGACCTTAAGGAATTTATTCCCTATAAAAACTTCCCTCCAAAATCAATATTGGCATTTTACAGAGTTGAAAACACGACCTATTCCTTTTCAAGAAACATCTTGTCCTGGATCAATAAATTTCTAAACAGGCTTTTTACTGGCATTGAACTAAAAGATGTCAATTGGGTAAAAGTTTATAAAAACGCAGATCTTCAAAAACTCGATCTTCAAATCAAAAGTTCCCTGATAGAATCTGAAATATGTAGCAAATTGATCCAATCGGGACATCAACCAATAGAAATCGAATCCTCTTACCTTCCAAGAGAGAATGGAAAAAGCAAAGGAGCCTCTTTTAAAATTATTCTTCAGGCAATGATGGATATATTTAGATTATTCATCGTTACCCGACGATTTAAAAAATAAAATTTCTGATTCTCTAATCAAAACCCCTAAACCATTATAGTCTTACAGTGAAATTATTTTGTTATTATTAATAATATTTTTAATAAAACAACTTTTAATAGTGCTTTGATTGTCTCATTTTCACTATCTTTGGTTCACTATTCCTTAATGAAGTATTTTGAGTTGATAACTCTCAAAGAATTATCATTTAAATTTTTTACAATTTTATGTCCAAGCGAAAAAAAATAAAATCCGGTCCTTCTTCTAAAACGGAAAGTTCTAAAGAAAAAAAAGCAAAAAAAACCAAAAGTACTTCAAAACATAACTATTCAGGTAAGTTATCTTTAGTCATCCCGCTGTATAATGAAACTGACCGAATCCCCATGATGGTCAAAGTGCTTCATAAATTCGAAAAACAATGGACTATCCCTTATGAGGTAATATTCGTTAATGATGGCAGTAAGGATGATACGACCAATCTATTGAATGATATTTTCATCGACAACCAAACAGAACATGTTGAATATAAAATAATCGACAATGCTGTTAATAAAGGCAAAGGCTTTGCGCTTAAAACAGGTGTTGCAGCTGCCACAGGCAATCATATACTGACGATTGATGCCGATATGGCTGCAGAACCAAATGCTCTTTTAAGCTGGTTAAAAAAATTAAAAAACAAGACTTTTGATGAGCATACCATCCTGATAGGGTCAAGAGAACACAAGGAATCGCAATTGGAAGTTGAAGGCCCTAAAAGAAGACTTTTAGGCCGAATTTTTAATTTTTGGGTACAAATGCTTACAGGAATCATCTGTAAAGATACGCAATGCGGATTCAAATTATATCCTTCCAAAACTGGAAAATTCTTATTCCGGACTATGAAAGTAAATGGTTGGGCCCATGATGTAGAATTACTACACAGGGCTAAACTAAACCATATTGACATTAAAGAAATGCCGGTTATATGGAAGGAGATTCCGGATTCAAAAGTCTCTGTTTGGTATGATGGAATAAAAATGGGGATAACAACTTTTTTTATTATCCTACTCAATTTATTCCGCTTTTTCTTTGTTCATCCTATCAATGAATTCAGAAAAGAAAAAAGCCATACAATATCAGGAGAAGCCCCCTTGTATCGTTTACTTTTCGGATTAACCTCATTATTCATTCTTATTTTATTGCCTGTGCTAAGCTTTGATTACGGCATTACTGCCGACGAGGAAGTTCAGAACACCTATGGTAAACATATTTTAACCTATTTTGAATCCGGAGGGGTCGATGACAAAGCATTAACCTATCAGAATCTGTATTTGTATGGTGGAATTTTTGATTATTGTATGGCCTGGATGCACAAATATATTTTTCCTGGATGGAACGTATTCGAAATGCGACACATGTTCAATGCATTTACCGGGGCTATTTTAATGATATTTACCGGTTTACTTACCCGACGAGTTTCACAAAGCTGGCAAGCGGCATTCTGGGCACTTGTTTTTGTTTTATTATCCCCAAGGATTTTCGGTCATTCCATGAACAATCCTAAAGATATTCCATTTGCGGCAGGATACATCATCTCTTTGTTTTTCATGATGGGCTTTGTCCGTAACCTTCCAAGGTTTTCAATTTCATCAATTGTTGGTTTTATATTCGGACTGGCACTGACTATCAATATTCGTGTGGGGGGAATTCTTCTGATCCCCTATCTTTTCATGTTTTCTGGAGGTATTCTGCTTATTGACAAAAGACTAAGACCCAATTTAAAAAAAACAGGCTATCTTATTAAAGTAGGTTCCCTGTTGCTTTTAATTTCCTTGCTGGGGTATTGGGGAGGAACAATATACTGGCCTTTTGCGAGGGAGGATTGGATTAATGGACCTTTACTTGCGTTATCAGAAATGTCAAATTTTGCTACAGGAATAAGGATGGTTTGGGAAGGCCAACATTACTGGTCTGATTATTTACCCTGGTACTACATTGTCAAGTGGTTGAGTATTTCTACCCCTGTAATTATTCTGGCTGGCCTTCCATTGGCTATTTTACCACTTATTAAAGATAGTAAAAACAGATTGCTGTTTTTAATGGTCATGTTTACCGGAGTGTTCCCTATTGCCTATGCTATATACAAGGGTTCTTCTCTTTATGATGGGATGCGGCATTTCCTTTTTGTATATCCTGTACTGATAGTAACTTCTGCCTATGCATGGTCTTACCTGATTTCAAGATTCGATAAACAATTATTCAGAATAGCAACTTCTGTTTTAGTGATTGTTATGTTGTATTCTCCAATAAGATGGATGTTTGTCAGTCACCCTAATCAGTATATGTATTTTAATGAACTGATAGGTGGTATTGACAAGGCATTCAACAAATATGAAACAGATTACTGGATGAATTCCACCAAGGAATCTTGTTTGTGGGCTATTGAAAACATTCCTGAAATTAAAGCCGGGGAAAAAATATCTATAGGCACGCAGGCCTATTGGTCTGTTTTTTATTATTTTAAAGATTATCCCAACGTCACGGTAGTTTATACAAGGTATCACGAACGGGTTAAGAAAAACTGGGATTATGGAATATATGTTTCAAGGTTTGTAAATCAAGGGATTATTGAAAGTGGAAAATGGCCTCCCGGACAGGAAGTTTTATTTTCAAGAAACATTGATAATGTTCCGATTTGTTCCGTTTTCAAACGATCTGACACCAATAAAAAAGGAACCGAGGCTACTGCTGCCTTTTCTTCAAAAGATATTCCGAAAAGTTTAAACATTCTGGATAACATCATTAAAGATGACCCAAGAGATGAAAGTGCTTTACTTTTGATGGCACAGTACAGTTTACAGAATTATAATGCCGCTAGTAATGCCTGGCGTTCTAGGGGGAGTTCATTAAAAGACTCCACAGGACATCAAAACTATCTGAATGCCAAGTCAAAAGTAAGGGAAACCCTAGATACTCTATTGGCATTTTCTGATTCTTACTCTAACACCCTTGGATTAAACGCTATGTATCACATGTATTCGAACAATACTGCAGAAGCAAAAAAATACTTTGAACTGGCAGTCAATTCAAATGTAAAATATGTTTTCGGGCATTATAATTTAGCCAGAATATATTTTGTAGAAAAAAACTACACCGCTGCCTTGAAGAGTATAGAACTATTTGACAAGTATGGAGGAAAACCTGTTCAGGGATATGATTTGGCCGTTAATATTGCTTCAGCTTTGAATAATGATGCCATCCGTAGTTATTTTATAGGTAAAAAAGCTTCCGTCAACCGTGATTGGAAAACAGGTTTATCGCAACTTAACAAATGTTTGGCAATTATGCCCGATTACCCTCCGGCCTTAAAGATGAAACGAGATACAGACAAGTCTATTGACAGAAATAACTGGATAGAGAACAGGAAAAGAAAATTAAAAAAAGAAGGACTCATTAAATAATATATCATGGATTACAAAGACTATCAGGCAGGGCAGACTGCAGACAATTTCTGGTTCAGAGCCAAATATAAACTCATCCGTTTGCTGATGGAAAAAAACTGCAACAAAAACAGTGAAGAACCACTGAAAATACTTAGTATAGGAACCGGTACCGGTGATGACCTTAAAATTCTTCAGTCATTCGGCAACAACTATGTTACTGATATTCTTCCTGAGGCCCTCGAAATCGTTCCGGATAATTTGTGTTTCGAAAAAAGATTGGCAGATGCCTGTAATTTGCCCTACGAAGATAACTTTTTTGACATTGTTGTCTCTTTTGATGTTTTCGAACATATTGAAAATGACGTGCAGGCAGTAAGTGAAGTTCACAGAACACTGAAAAAAGGGGGATCTCTTGTTTATTCAGTGCCTGCAGGACCAAAATTATTCAGCAGTCATGATGTCGCCCTCGAACATTTCAGAAGGTACGACAAGAAAATGGTAAAGAATCTCTTTGCAAATTTCGAAAGTGCAAAACTCTATTCCTGGAACACCTTACTATATCCTTTAATTGCCATTTCCAGAATCAAAAACAAAAATGCAGAACCAAAGGTCGATCACCCTAAACTTCCGGGAATAATTGACAAATTATTCTATTTACTGATTTTGTTTGACAATTTTTTAATCAAAAGAGGTCTAAATCTTCCGGTGGGTGTAAGTATTACGGGTTGGTGTAAAAAATAAAGATTTTTTTTAGTAAATAGTTTTAATTTACTGTTTTTTATTTATCTTTGCACCTGCTTAGTCATGGAATTGTTGATATTATCTTTAAACCGAACAATTCCTTTAAACAGAATAACATTAACAATCAATAATAAATTGTCATGAAAAAAAATATCCATCCGGAAAATTCACGTGTAGTATGTTTCAAAGATATTTCTACTGATACTACTTTTCTTATCAGTTCTTCTGCACCTTCTGAAGAATCTATAACTATAGATGATGTTGAATACCCACTTGTAAAAGTAGAAATCAGTTCTGCATCTCATCCTTTTTATACTGGAAAAATGCAATTTGTTGATACGGCTGGACGTATTGATAAATTTAACAAGAAATTTTCAAAATTTGATAAATTCATAGTAAAAGAAAAAGAAGAAGAATAAGCGCTTCTACCATTTCTTAAAAAAGGTTAGTCATCATTTGACTAACCTTTTTTTTTGTTGTACGCATTGATCTTTCAAAGAAATTCGTTCAGAAACTTTTTTTTTCAGATTCATAGCTTTATTTTATGCTCAATTTATCAGTGATTATAACATCATTTACTTAATATCATTTTTAACAAATTTAAAAATTGAGCAGCAATGAAAAATCTTATCTTTATTTACCTGTGCTCTTTTTTATTCCCCTCTCTCTTTGCACAGTTACCTGCGAACATGTATGCTGATTCATCCTACGCTCCATTTTTGTATGGTGTAGCATCATCAGACCCTACCGAAAGTCAGGTTTTGATCTGGACCCACATTACTCCTGACAGTATCAATCAGGATTCTCTTAATGTCTTATGGGAAATAAGCACAGATAGTACATTCACTAATATAAATCAATCGGGACTTTATACTGCCGATACATCCGGCGATTGGACCGTTACGGTGGATGTAAGCAACCTGAACCCCTATACCACCTACTACTACCGGTTCAGGTCTCCGGACAATAACTATACACGTACAGGACGTACCCGTACAGCACCTGATTCTGACAGCAGCAATGTTAATCATATCCGAATGGGGATTATCTCATGCAGTTCTATATATTCAGGCTTCTTCAATGCCTACAATCAATTAGCAGAACGACCTGACCTTGACGCTGTCATTCATCTGGGAGACTATATTTATGATTTTGTAGATGCCGATGAAGAAATCAGGGTTCCTGTTCCCTACCCTGCTTCTCCTACTACTAAACAGGATTGGCGGGACCGTCAACGATATTATTTGTTAGACCCCGACCTCAGGGCAGCAAGACAGATGCATCCCTGGATTGTTATATGGGATAATCATGATACAGACTATAATGGGGGAGTTACTCAGGCAATCGAAAGCAGGGAAGCCTTTCTTGAATATGTACCTATGAGGTTGCTGAACTCATCGGACACAAAAAAAATATACAGAAAATTTAGCTATGGTAGCCTTCTGGATATATTCATGATTGACATACTGCTTTATCGGAACATTGATAATCTTCCCTCAGGAGACCCTTCAATTCTCGGCACCTCACAATTCAACTGGCTTACCAACGAATTACAGAACTCTACTGCAAAATGGAAACTCATAGGAAACCAAAAAATGATGTGTGGTTGGTCTGTAGCCAATATTCCTGCCTTCTTCCCGGCTACAATTGGTAACGGATCGGTACTTGACCCCAACAGCTGGGATGGATTTGACCCTGCTAGAGACAGGCTACTTGATTTTATCGATAATAACAACATCGATAATGTTATGGTTTTAAGTGGTGATGCCCACGTTTCTATGGCTTCAGATTTACATCAGGCTCCCACGGGAAGTGGATATGATGGAAATACAGGGGCAGGTTCTGTTGCTGTAGAGTTTTTACCAACATCAGTAACCCGGGGGAATTTTGATGAAATGGGTTACCCGGGTTGGGTAGTCTCTGCAGTAGTAGGCTATATGGCCTCTGCAAACCCCAATCAGGTATTTTCTAATATTACGGACCATGGTTACGGCTTGTTGGATATCAAATCAGATTCCTTAATTGCAGAGTTTTGGTACTGTGACATTCTAAATCAGACTACAAATCAGACTTTTGACAGGGGCTTATTACTCAAAGATACTGAAAATCACTGGCACAGAACCAACATGTCAAGCCCTTCCCCATCTAAGGATTATTCATCTACTTTCATAAGTACCAAAGAAATTGACAATCTTGCCAAGCAAATAAAATTAATAATTTTCCCGAATCCCTCAGAAGGATTGTTTACACTCAATTTTGAACTAAAACAGGGTGAATCTATTACTGCAGAAATTCTAGATTTAGCCAACGGAAAGATATTGCAGAATATTTGTACAAAATTCTGTGAAGCTGAACAAGAGCAACATATCAATTTTGACATTTCTGCTTTACCCGCCGGGACTTATTTCCTGCGTCTGAAAGGTAAGTATATTGAAACAGGTAAAATGATTATAAAAAAATAACTCTATATTGGCTTTTCATTTATCTATCTTTTAATTTTTCAATTCCGATCACAATGTATAACAGAAGAGGGTTTTTAGGAAGGTTAGGGTCCTTTGCCATGGTAGCAGGAACAACAACGATGATGCCCCGCTTTCTTAAAGCAGAAGACTTTTGTTCTGAAGAAGGGCAGTTGCACAAATTGACCATCCTCCACACCAATGATGTTCATAGCAGAATTGAACCTTTCCCTATGGATGGGGGTAAAAATCAGGGACGCGGTGGAATTGCAAAAAGAGCTGCACTGATTAACAAAATCCGCAAAGAAGAAAAAGAAGTGATTTTACTCGATGCCGGCGATATGTTTCAGGGAACACCCTACTTCAACTATTTTGGCGGAGAAATTGAAATGAAACTCATGGCAAAAATGGGGTATGATGCGGCAACGATAGGCAACCATGATTTTGACGGTGGCATTGAGGGTTTACATAAACATTTTACTACGCAGGCCAACTTCCCCCTTATTAATTGTAATTATGATTTCTCCGAAACTATAATGAATGGGCATACTAAACCTTATCAGATTTTTCAAAAGGGAGCAATCAAAGTGGGTGTTTTAGGTGTAGGCGTAGAATTGGATGGCCTCGTACCCACTGTCTTATTTAAAGAAACTAAATATTCCACTCCCGTGGAAAAGGCAAACAAATATGCTGCAATCCTGAAAAATGATGAACATTGCGATTATGTAATTTGTCTGTCTCATTTAGGATACTCCTACGAAAATAAAATTTGCGATGTTACGCTTGCCAAACAAAGTAAAAATATTGACTTGATTATTGGTGGACATACTCATACCTTTCTCGAAAAACCTGCTATTCTTCAAAATAAGGAAAACAATGAAATTCTAGTCACTCAAGTTGGTTGGGCAGGCATGGTTTTAGGCAGACTTGATATCTATTTCGAAAGGAATTTCAAGGACAAATGTGTTCAATGCAAAAATTCAACTGTAGAATAACATATTGCATTTTTTTATAAATTAGATTTTGTTTTTTTTAAAAAAATCATTCATTTTAAGATATATATTTTTTCCTTATCAAGAATTTATATTTATAAAAACCATTCGTTTTTTTCACATCAACTATCCATAAGTAATCCTACTGCCTTTTTTTTGTCTTTTTTTTTTTTTCATTTTTCCCTATTAAAATTTGGATAATAATTTCTTTATTTAATGAGCTCGGAAATTCAATGTTTTTTTTTGAATTCCACTTTTTTTAACGAACTTAGCCAAACTCCTCTGATAAAAAGAGGAATCGCTGCTTTTCAATTTTGCGATTAAATGCATCCTTGTTTCCTGCGCCACCAATTAAATCTGCAGAAGATAAAAACACATTTTTTTTAATCCCCCTATTCTCTAAGGAATATAATATTTTTTACCCTTTTATGAGCACAGAACATATAAAAGTTTGGCAAAAATGCTTATCTATAATTCAAGAAAGTGTTAACTCTCAAAGTTTTACCACTTGGTTTGAACCTATTAGGCCTTTGCGACTTGAAGATTCTATCCTTACTATTCAGGTTCCCAACAAATTCTTTTATGAATGGTTGGAGGAACATTATGTGGTTGTACTAAAAGATGCAATCAGAATAGAAATCGGGGAAAATGCACAACTTAAATATTTAATTCCCAAGAAAACAAATACACCTCAAAATATTTCGTTCGCAAAAAAATTAGAAAAAAATTATACTGCCAATAATGATTCTAAAAGTAATAAAATAAAAAACCCCTTTGTTATCCCCGGCATTCAAAAACTTAAAATAGACTCTCAATTAAACCTGAATTATACCTTTGATCATTTCATCGAAGGAGATTGCAACAGGTTGGCACGTGCTGCAGGTCTTGCTATTGCCAAACGCCCCGGAAAAACTGCTTTCAATCCTCTTATGATTTTTGGAGATGTAGGTCTTGGAAAAACACATCTTGCCCAAGCTATTGGCAATGAAGTTTTAAAAGAATTCAATGATAAAACCGTCCTATACGTTTCTTCAGAAAGATTCACCAATCAGTTTATTGATGCCTTACGCAACAATGCTATTACCGACTTTCTGAAATTTTACCAATTGGTGGATTTACTTATTGTAGATGATATTCAGTTCCTTGAAAACAAACATAAAACCCAGGATATTTTCTTCTCTATTTTCAATCATCTGCATCAGGGTGGAAAACAACTGATTCTTACTTCCGACCGTCCTCCTAAAGAGTTGGCAGGAATTGAAGAACGATTGATCTCTCGTTTCAAATGGGGCTTGTCGGCTGATCTTCAAGTGCCTTCCCTTGAAACAAGAATGGCTATCATTCAGCAGAAAATGGATAACGACGGTGTGGATTTACCTCCTTCAGTCCTCGAATTTGTTTCTTTTAATGTCCGCACAAACGTCAGAGAATTAGAGGGCGTTCTGATTTCAATTATTGCTCAGGCTGCTCTTAATCAACGAGAAATTGACCTTGATCTTGCCAAAGAAGTGGTCAGTAAATTTGTCGATAATATATCTACTGAAATTACGGTTGAATTCATTCAGAAAATTGTAGCGGAACATTATGACATTCCGATGGAAAAGCTAAAAGAAAAAACCAGAAAACGTTTCGTAGTCCGTGCACGTCAGCTTTCTATGTATCTGGCAAAACAACTAAGCAATAAATCCCTTAAGCATATAGGAAATGCCTTTGGTGGAAGAGATCACAGTACCGTAATTCATGCCTGTCGTTCCATTGAGTCTATGTTGGAAAATGACAACCGCTTCAAAAGTGAAGTGACTGGGCTTGCAAAAAGGTTGAAATCTACCGGCATTTAAAGACTACGCTACATTCATTAAAAAGGAAAATCTTATCAGGATTTTCCTTTTTTTTATTGAAACAGCTTCATTTATTTTAATTCCTGTACTTTACATCATTAATAATTGCCGACATAATACATGCTTAAAAACCTTACATTTTATCTGAAAGTCTCAAGACCGGGCCTTTGGTTTGCCACCCTGTGGCTGTATTTGTTGCCCACAAGCCAAATACATCATATTTTCTATTCCTATGAATTCTGGTATGGATTGATCTATGTTTGCTTTCCTCTGAATTTTATGGTCTATGGCTGGAATGATATTGTCGATTACGAAACAGATGCACACAACCCTAGAAAGGATAGTTTTTGGTTTGGTGCACAAGGTACTAAAAATCAGCTTAAAGTGCTTTGGAAAGCGATTCTGTTGAGTCAACTCATTTTTTGCCCTGTATTAATTTGGGCTGGCGGCTGGGAAATTTTGTTTTTATTATCGGGCTTTGTACTAATAAACGGATTATACAACTTGCCTGAAAAAGGCCTTCGTAGTCAACCGCCTCTCGAATTACTTTGTCAGATAGGATATTTACTGGTAGTCCCTCTGAGCATATGGGTCAATGACCTGGGACAGCTGCCCTGGCAAACCTATGCCTACTTATTTCTCTTTTCACTGCAATCCCATATCATGGGTGAAGTGATGGACATCGAACCCGATAATAAGGCAAAAAGAAGAACTACTGCTACTATTTTAGGAATTAAAAAAACGAAATTACTGATTATTTTTATTGTGTTCCTGGAAGTCACATTACTCTTTACTGTTTATCAGGAATATATTTTTGGTGGAATGTTAGCCTGTGGTTTTCTATGGTTGCTGTTGGATGTATTCATTTTTTATAAAGAAAAAACCTATTCTGTGGGTGAAATGAAGTTCTTTGCATTTTCTTCCAATATAATAGCTATTGTAAGTATGGTATATGTATGGTGGTCAGGCTGCCTGCTAAAGATAATATAAACCCATTATCACCTTCATTTTAATAAAATACCTATACGGCATATAAGCAATGGAACATTATTATTTTTCTGATAAAAATTAATAATTCCCTGCAAAACCATCTAGAGGATTAATTCATTCAAATAAATTTCTAGACCAGAAAATGAAACAGATCCGGGTGATGATTAAGGTGCTGCTCAAAAAACTTTTTTGCCTTCATTCTTTTTATCAAAGGCTGCAGGTCGCTTGCATGCTGAAGTTCTATTCCCACCATTGCAGGTCCTTTTGCCCTGCTGTTTTTCTTGATATACTGAAAGTAGACTATATCATCCTGTTTCCCCAGGACATCTACTAAAAACTCTCTCAAGGCCCCTGCCCGCTGAGGGAAATTAACTATAAAATAATGCTTTATCTGTTCGTACAACAGGGCACGTTCCCGGATTTCTTCTGTTCTCGAGATATCATTATTCCCGCCACTGACAAGACAGACAACCGTTTTACCTTTTATTTGAGGCCCTAATATTTCCAATGCAGCAATACTCAAAGCCCCCGCAGGTTCCACCACCATTGCTTCTTCATTATAAAGTTGCAACATAGTTTTGCAGACTAACCCTTCAGGAACAGTCAGGACCTCATCAAGTGTTTCTTTACAAATATCAAAAGTATAATGCCCTACCTGTTTTACCGCTGCACCATCTATGAATTTATCAATATTAGATAATGCTGTGGCAACGCCTTTGTCCATTGCAAAAGACATAGAAGGCGCTCCCTGCGGTTCTACTCCTATTATTTTGGTATTCGGGCTGAGCGTTTTAAAAACAGTGGAAGCACCTGCTGCCACTCCCCCGCCACCTACAGGTAGAATGAGATAATCTATAGCCTGAGAACAATCTTCCAGGATTTCATAGGCAAGAGTAGCCTGACCTTCAATAATTTTAGGATCATCAAAAGGATGAATAAAACTGGCTTCGCGTTCCCGGCAATAGTTTTGAGCTGCAATCAGACTATCGTCAAAGGTATCACCAAACAATCGCACTTCCACAAACCTTCCACCAAACATACGCACCTGACTTACCTTTTGCTGAGGTGTCGTCACGGGCATAAATATGCAAGCCTTTACCTGCAATTGCTGACAGGCATAGGCAACTCCCTGTGCATGATTCCCGGCACTTGCACAAACTACTTCTTTAGCTAACTCCTCATCTGATAAGGAAGCGATCTTATTGTAGGCCCCTCTTAGTTTGTAAGAACGGACCACCTGTAAATCTTCTCTTTTATACCAAACATTTGCCCCTGACTTCAATGAGGTATTTTTACTAATTGTTGTAGGCGTTCTTAATGCAACCTTACCAACTGTAATCCTAGCTTCTTGTACATCAGAAAGTTGGGGCTTGTAGCTACTTTTTACCTTGTTCATTTTTTGTATAATAAAGTCTGATTAATCGTATAAAATATTGGTCTGTTATCGGGGTGAACAAGTAGTTCACCCCAATATTACCCTATTTTGCTCTTAGTTGACGGACCACTTTCCCGGCCTGCCAAAGTTCACTTGCATTTATTTCTGCCAGTTCTTTTTCAAGGTTTTCCCTGTAATCCACTTTTTGGTTGGCTTCAATTACAATAGCGGCTTCTTTTCCGGAAGCGACATCCTTATACAATTCTTCAAATAAAGGAGTATTGAGGTCACGGAATTTGTTTTTCCAGTCCAAAGCACCTCTTTGCGCCGTGGTAGAAGTATTGGCAAACATCCATTCCATCCCATTTTCAGCCACCAAAGGCATCAGACTTTGTGTCAATTCCTCTACTGTTTCATTGAAGGCCTCAGAAGGGCTGTGTCCGTTTTTTCTCAAAACATTATACTGTGCTTCAAACAGACCTGCCAAAGCCCCCATCAACATCCCTCTTTCACCGGTAAGGTCTGAAAACACTTCTTTTTTAAAATCTGTCTCAAACAAATATCCTGAACCAATTCCGATACCAAGTGAGAGGGCTTTATCATTTGCCAGACCGGTAGCATCCTGAAAAACAGCAAAACTGGAATTCAGCCCCTTCCCTTCAGTAAAAAGCCTGCGCAACGAAGTTCCGGAACCTTTAGGCGCTACCAAAACGACATCTATATCCTTTGGAGGAACAATAGAAGTCTGTTCTTTGTATGTGATACCGAACCCGTGAGAAAAATAAAGAGTTTTGCCCTTAGTAAGATGCTTCTTGACTGAATCCCAGGCTGCTATCTGACCTGCATCAGATAAGAGATACATCACAACTGATGCCCTTTCACAAGCTTCATCGATAGTAAATAATGTTTCTCCTTCCACCCATGAGTCCTTCAGTGCCTTGTCCCAGCTTTTGGAGTTCTTTCTTTGTCCAACAATAACATTGAAACCATTATCTCTGAGATTCAAAGCCTGACCAGGGCCCTGAACACCATAGCCAACAACAGCTATTGTTTCTTTTTCTAGTACATTTAATGCTTTTTCCAAAGGAAATTCTTCTCTTGTAACTACTGTTTCCTCTACTTCTCCAAATTTTAAAGTTGCCATTTTGTTTGTTTTTAAAATTGATAATAATATGATTAGTTCATGTATTCGAGTTCCTCCAGATAAGAGGCTAATTCTTTCATAGGTTTTGTAATAGAAACCCTTCCTGACCTTGCAAATTCGAGCACCCCTACAGGTTTCAATTCATCAAAAAATGACTGAGTTTCTTCTTTATAACCGGTTTTTTCCAAAACCGTATAATCGGGAGCAAGGGATAAGACCCTTGCATTATGTTTTCTTAACAGTTGTTCTGTATTGCTTTTAGTGAAAGCAGAGGTTTTTAATTTATATAAGGCAATTTCCTGAAAAATTGTATCCTCGTCCTCATGATAAAAGGCTTTAAGGACATCCACGATTTTTTCAAGTTGCTTTACTACCTTGGTAATTTGTTCTTCAGAACAAGTCAGAACAATTGTATATCGGTAAACGTCCCTTATCTCTGATTCTGATGCAGTAATACTTTCTATGTTTAAATGTCTTCTTGTAAAAATTATACTTACTCTGTTGAGTAAACCGATAAAATTTTCAGTAAATATGGATATAGTATATCTTTTCATGATAGATTTTTTTTGATTGTTGGATTATTGATGATTAATGAATGATTATTCAAGTCTTATATCTGAAACAGATGCACCGGTTTCAATCATAGGAAAAACATTACCTTCCTTGCTTACCATAACTT
>CAJQOX010000323.1 GCA_905480075.1 uncultured Aureispira sp.
TCAATAGCGGAGGCAAATCCTTTGCTGTAATGATGAGCTATGTAGTGCTGAAGTCTGAAAGCCAATATGATAGCCTGGATTCTTAGTGGCTTGAGCTGACAGTATTTTTACAGGAATGTAATAAATTTCTCCGCTCATTCAATTTTCTTTAGCTTTATAACTATTTTTGCACTTGCATAGTTTATTTTTTCTTTAAACAACCTGAAATTTTATGGTCGTAGCTTTCTATGAACCCTTTGCTTATGATATTAATTTTGAAAGATGCCTCGAAATTGTCGAGACGCATATCAAAAAAGGGGATACTATATATTTTTTAGGTTGTAATGGAAGTTTGGCAGCCTGTGATACCAACCTGTATCATTTTTCTGCTATTTGTAATGCCTGTGTCAAAAGACGGAAACGTGGTCTTGCTCTTCTGTCTGAAGATATTAACTATGAAGATTTTCACCACCTGAGATCAGATCAAAATATAATTGTAAATGAATTTTTAGAATCCCTCGACCTGAAGGATGTGGAAACTATTAAAAAAATTACTTTCGATGAATTTGATATTGGTACAGCGGTCATGTCTTCTCTTATTTCTCATCTCAGACAACCGAACCTCGATACCAAACATCATAAAAAATTGATCCTGAATTTTTTTAAAGCTTCTCTTGAGGCTTATCTTTCTGTTATCAATCATATCGAAGATAAAAAATTTGATCTTTTTTATGCCTATAATGGTCGGTTAGCTCCTATGAGGGCAGGAATAAGGGCGGCAAAAAAAATGAAGGTTGACTTCTATACACACGAAATTACTTTCAATTTAAAAAAATATTCTCTCTTTTTTAATGCGCTCCCACATAGTATCTCTAAAAATCAGGAAATGATGAAGGCCTTTTGGAATGAAAGCCCTGAAGCTGTGAGAATCAGTAAAGGAACTGACTTCTATCAGGCACAGGCTGAAGGGACTCTTTTAGGTGGGCAATACAGCTTTACCAAAAATCACACCCAGGGACTGCTACCCGAAAACTGGGATGAGGATAACCATAATATTGTCCTCTTTAATTCCTCAGAAGACGAATTTGTCGCAATTGGAAAAGAATGGCAGGGAGGTGTATATACTTCTCAGTTCGAAGGAATTAAAAAAATATCTGAATCGATCTCCGCCTTCCCCGGCTATCATTTTTATCTCCGGCTTCACCCCAATCTGATGACTGCCGATAAAAGTATTGTCAGAGAATTTGATCAGCTAAAAACTCAAAATTTTACTATTATCCCTGCTGATTCTTCAATCAGTACTTATTCTCTTGTTAATCTCGCCGATAAAGTAATCGCCTTCTCCTCTACGGTAGGTATTGAAGCGGCTTTCCGACAAAAACCTACCCTTATTCTGGGTAAATCGCTTTACCAGAATTTAGGGTCTACCTATCACCCCGAAACCCACGAAGATACTATGGATTTGCTCTTGAATAAAGACCTTGCTCATAAAGATATTACCGGGGCTTTGATTTATGGTTACTTCAGGTCTTCCTATGGGATACCCTTCGAAAACTATGTGCCTGATTCTGTTTTTAAAGGCAGGTTTAAAGGCGAATATATCGATCTGCCCTTCTGGCAAAAAAAATGGGTCCTCTTCTTCAAAAAATTGCAGAAACTAAAAAAAATCTCTTAGATATTTAAATGAGAATATTATTTTTTACCCACGGAGCAGATATGATGGGGGCAAATCGCTGTCTCCTCGATTTATTGACTGGCCTCATACCCCTTGGGGTAACTCCGGTGGTGGCGGTGCCTGCTTCCGGTGAACTTGAGGTGGTCCTCAAAGAAAGAGGTATTGAATCTGTTACCCTGAAGTACTATAACTGGGCTTTTACCCGATTTATATCCCTCAGCTACTGGATTAGCAGTATTCGTCAGCTTCAAAATAAATATCAGTTTCTGCCTGCTATTGTGGAACAAACAAAAAAACTGAATATCGATATGGTGTATACCAACTCTTCTATAGTGGGTATAGGTGCCTGGCTTGCCGATGAACTTAACCTGCCGCATGTTTGGCATGTCAGAGAGTTTGGTGAAAATGATTATGGAATGGTTTTCTGGCGGGGTAGAAAGTACTTTGATCGCTGGGCAAATAAAGCGGAATTGGTCATCTCTATGTCTAAGGCAATTGAAAAAGAAGTGCTCTCCAATATAACTGCTCCGATTGTTACGGTACATGATGGTATTATCACAGAAGAAGCATTCCGGAAAATCACGCCTCAGGAAAATCACGATCAAGCTCCTTTTACCTTTCTGATTATTGGCGCTATTCATCCTACAAAAGGACAGATGACCGCACTAAAATGTTTTCACGAGGTCTATAAAAATAATAAAAATGTCAGATTACTGATCGCTGGAATGGGCAGAAGATTGTACGCCAAAAAAATTAAAGCTTATATCTCGGATAATAACCTGGATGCTGCTGTAAATTTTTTAGGCTATGTCAGTAACCCTTACAAAATTCACCTGCAGGCAGATGCTGTCCTCATGTGCTCAAAATCTGAAGGAATGGGAAGGGTTACTATTGAAGGAATGATTTTCGGAAACCCCGTTATCGGTTTTAACGGTGGCGCTACCCCCGAATTGATAGATAATGAAAAGGATGGCCTGATTTATAATACGCCTGCAGAATTGATTCATCATATGAATTATCTGGCCGACAATCCGGATGTTGCTGCCACCTTTGGCAAAAATGGAAGAATAAAAGCAGGCAAGAACTTTCTTATCAAAGATTTTGTTAAACAGGTGTATCAGCATTTAGCTGAAATTTTTAACCCGGATCAGGTTTGCCCGAATGAATAATTATTGTAAATGAAACTCGTACCCGAAGATTTATATCAAGCGCTGGAATTTGATAAAATTCTCAAACTTACAGAAAAATATTGCTATGGTGAACTGGGTAAAATCTACTTCAATACCCTGATTCCTTCTAATAGCAAAACGCAGATCGAACAGTGGCTCAATGAGGTCGCTCAATATGCTAAAACAGCGGATAATAATCATAATTTCCCCGTCGCTGCTTATATGAGTATCCGCGAAGAACTGAAAATGCTCAGCATTGATGGCTATGTGCTCTCTGTTGAAGGTTTCAGAAATATTGCAAATATTCTTTTACTGAGCTTTAATATCTATGCTTTCTTCAGCAAAAAGAAAAGTACTAAATCCTTGTATCCTGCACTCTATGATATCATCAGGGTGGTCGATTTCGATAAATCCCTGCTCGATGAAATTCAACAGGTTATCGATAAGGATGCTAATATCAGACCGGATGCCTCGCCCGAACTGATGCGCATTTCCCGTATGCAAAACAGCAAACGTCAGGAGCTCGATAAAAAATTCAGACAGATCATTACGCATTATCAAAGCAAAGGCTGGCTAAAAGATAATAAGGAGAGCTTCAGAAATGGCAGAAGGGTACTTGCCGTTCCCGCTGAACGCAAAAGACAGGTACGGGGGATCATTCACGATGAGTCGGCTACAGGAAAAACGGTCTTCATTGAACCGGAAGGGGTGATAGACCTCAATAATGATATCTTTGACCTCAAAAGAGATTATCAAAGGGAGATTTACAGAATTCTCCGCAATCTCAGCAATATGCTGCGTCCTTATATTTCCGTTCTGGAAGAATATGAAAATATCGTCGTCCGTTTCGATACCGTACAGGCAAAATCTCAACTGGCAATGCAGCTTAGAGCGGTGAGGCCCGAACTGAAATCCACTCCGCATTTCAATCTCAGAAATGTGGTGCACCCACTCCTCTATCTTAAAAATAATGTGGCAGGTGTCAATACGGTGCCCTTTCACTTAAATTTTAAAAAAGAGAACAGAATTCTGGTGCTCAGCGGCCCGAATGCAGGGGGCAAATCTATCTGTATGAAGGCAATAGGCCTCATTCAGCTGATGCTGCAGTGTGGAATGCTTATTCCGGCTAATGAGGGGGCACAAATGGGGGTCTTCTCTCATATTTTTGCCGATATTGGCGATCAGCAATCACTGGAGGATGAATTGTCTACCTACAGCTCAAGACTGAAAAATGCCCGCTTGTTTATGGAAATGGCCAATGATAAAACATTGGTTCTGATAGATGAATTCGGCTCCGGTACAGATCCCAAAATGGGGGGCGCTATCGCCGAAGCGGTCCTCAGTGATCTCAACCGAAAAAAAGTCTTCGGAATTATCACCACTCATTATTCTAACCTCAAGGTTTTTGCCTTCGAAAACAAAGGGCTAGTAAATGGTGCTATGGTTTTTGATAAGGATACGCTTTCTCCCACTTATCAGATGAAAATCGGGAAACCCGGCTCTTCTTTTGCCTTCGAAATT
>CAJQOX010000324.1 GCA_905480075.1 uncultured Aureispira sp.
GTATTGATACCCCAATTAATACGTTGCCGACCCAATCTGACATCCCAGTTTCCTTTAGAGTATTGTAAAAAGATCCTATCCAGCGTAGCATGAATAGCCGCACCGGGTTCATCAAGCAAAGCCCAGGAGAGGTAATCATAATAGCCATTTTTTGCACTATCAGCGACAACAATTGTTTTGGCGTAATCGGGGATCATTTTAATAAATTCTCCAAAGAAGAGTCGTGTTCTGAGGTCAGCTTTGAAAGTAAAAGCGTCATTGATATACCATTTAAAATTTAAGCGGTTGTGTACAAGGTTATTTTGCAAGGTGAGGATTGAGGACTGAGCAGGCATATGTAAGATATACTCAGAAGTCATATATTTCAAATAGCCATTCAGTTCCCATTTTTTGGGTTTATCCGGGTCTTTTTTTTTCTTCTTATTTTTCTTTTTTGGTATCAGGTTGAGTTGCATTCTCATTCTGCGCCATACATGAAGCAGAAGCAAGAGTTAATAAAAAGCAAAAGAGCAAAAACCTAAGCATAGCCTATTCGATTGTTTTATCAGAAATAACAGCGCCATCATCCAAATTAACCACCCTTCTAGCCCTATCAATGACACGTTGATCATGCGTAGAGAACAAGAAAGTAATATTTTCTTCCTTATTGAGTTTCGCCATAATATCAAGCAGATCGGCTGTAGATTTTGAGTCGAGGTTAGCAGTAGGTTCATCTGCGAGCACAAACATAGGTTTAGAAGCGAGTGCCCGGGCTACAGCCACTCTTTGCTGCTGCCCCCCTGACAATTGGGAAGGGCGTCTGTCGAGGTGATCACTAAGGCCGACAGCAGACATCAGCTCTTTGACCCTTGCATCTCTATCAGATTGAGAGGCCCCTTGCAGAAGCATAACAAACTCTACATTTTCTTTGGCAGTAAGGACAGGGATAAGATTATAAGCCTGAAAGACGAAACCAATATTTTGTTTTCTGAATTCAATAGTTTGGCTATCAGAAAGTTTAGCGATATCCTGCTCATTAATAATTACTGAGCCATCGGAAGCATCATCGAGGCCTCCGATAATATTTAAAAGCGTTGTTTTTCCGGAACCTGAAGGACCGACGAGAGCGGTAAACTCTCCCTCACCTATTTGCAGGTCTACCCCTCTGAGGGCATGTACAGGGATTGTATCCGGGTTATAAATTTTGGTAACCCCTTTTACTGTGATAACATTTTTCATTAGAATATATTTAGAGGCCTGAAATCGGGCCATGTACTGTTAAATTTTATAAATAGCTTCCACTGGTTTTAATTTAATAGCTTTAAGGGCAGGATAAACAGAAGCAACGATAGCAGTAATTATCACTGCAACGGTAATTATGAAATAAGAGCCGACATCCAATTCAGTATAAATTATTTCATTCAGACCAATTTTCTCCATAGATTCTCTCATATCAATACCAACCTTTCCATAATACAAAACGGTAAAATATCCCAGCATCAGACCAATCGGAGCAGCAATTAAACCAATAAAAACCGTTTCGATCAAGATCATAAGGAAAACCTTGAGTTTATTGAGACCTACAGCCATTAATATACCCAATTCTCTACTACGTTCGAGGATAGCCATCAACATGGCATTAATAATACCGAAAATAAGAGCAAACATTACAATAATTACAAAAACATAAGTAATCACCCCCATCTGAGACTCATACAGGTTTACATCAGGGGAAATTTCCTTATAGTTTTCAATCAGTAAATCAGGAAATTCTGCTTTCATAGCAGACTGAACTGTATCGAGCAGTCCTACATCATCAAGCATCAGTGCCACTTCATGAATCATGGTCTTGTCTCCCATAAGTCTACTGATGTCCGAAAGTTCAACAAAGATGTTCATTTCTTCGAAAATCGTATTTCCTGATTTATAAATCCCAATAACTTTGAATGCTGCAGAGACGAGATCACCATCCACATTCTGAAAAGTAAGCACAACTTTAGATTTCAACTTCAGTTTCATTTTATCAGCCAGTTTCTGACCTACAATAAGAGGATTTTTCTTTTTAGATTTATCGAAATATACACCATCATAAATTTTATCATTTAATCTGGTCAGGGCCGCCTCCTGTTCAGGTATAACCCCTCTTATCTGACAACCTCTAGACCCTTTAGAATTTGCGATCATACCATTATTCAGAGAACGGGAAGCAAAAGCAGATACGGTTGAATCTGAAGAAAGCATTCTATTGATATCTTCAACATTTTCGACAACAAATTCAACTTTCTTATCCTCCATAAAGTCAGGGTTATGGATTTGAATATGAGAGAGGTCATTTTCAACAGCACTTTTAATGTACATTGTTACGAAGCCGTCATAAAAAGCCATCATAAAGGTAAGGGCCCAGACACCAATTACGATAGAGCCCACGACAGTCAAACTTCTTATTTTATTTCGCCAGATATTTCGCCAGGCTATTTTAAATAACATATCAAAGAAAATTAGACTCATTAAAAATAACACCGAGCAGATTAAGCACGCATAGCATCAACTGCTTTCATTTTCCAAATTGCCAGACAAGGATAAATTGCAAGCAAAGTAGTGAGGACAAACACATTCAGAGCCTGAGTAATAAAAATATCCAAATCCACTGAGGCAGGCAAAAGGGGTTCGATTCCAAATTTGGCATAAGTTTCAGCCATATCACCAGTTACGACAATGGGATTAACAGAAAGGTAATACATTAATCCGTAAGAAATTACCAGTCCAAAAATTGCCCCTACAAAGCCCAGGAAAACCGTTTCCAGCCAAATAGTAAAAGCCAGTTTAACTCTGCTCATCCCAATAGAGAGTAAGACACCAAATTCAAATTTTCGTTCTTTAGTCATCATGAGGATCACTCCAAAAACACCAAAAGCGATAATCAGGTATAAGACAAACATAACGATCTTATTGCTACTTTCCTTTATTTCTTTCATCTTGATAATTTCCGGCATCATATCTTTCCAGTCTATAATATCATAAGTCTGATAATCAATAGATTTTTCCAGGCTTTGAAGCGCTAGATCCGACGTATTTTTATCTTTAACATCCAGCACAAGAGAGGTAATCAGGTTTTCTGCGCCATAAAAGTCCTGGGCTGCCGACAAGGGCAAATAAATCAATTTTGAGTTTAGTTCCGGAGAGCCAAAGGAAATGAGACCTTTCACCCTATATCTGTTAGCGGCATTGACACCGTGGTACCCCTGAGAAATCAGGATAATAGTATCATTGACAGAGATATTCAGCTTTTCCGCCAATCCGGAGGTGATCATTACCTCTTTATCGTCTTTTTGGAGATAAGTACCTCCTTTAATGAGCCGACCGGCTAACCCGGTGAGGGCATCTTCTTTTTGGGGGTCAATTCCGATCACCAAAGCACTTTTGGTAATTTTCCCAAAAGAAGCGAGGGCAAAAGATTCCAGTCTGGGTACAACATCATCCACCCCATCCACATTATTCAAAACAGATGTAAGCTTTTCATCCATTTCAAAAGACTCTTCGAGTGTTCTATCCTCCCAGTAGCCTTTTTTCAAAACCTGAATATATCCAACATAGAAACTAACGGTACTATCGATCATACCATCAAAGACTCCCCTGTTCAGGGATTCAGAAGCGACAGAAAAAAGTACAGCAAAAAATATAGAAGCAGCAGTAATAGCCGTTCTTCTTTTATTTCTTCCGATATTTCGCCAGGCTATTTTAAAAACCATAAACATCTGATTTGGGATAAAAACGATTTAGATTCAACGCACTCTTTTCATATTTTGGGTAGAAAAGAATCGATCTTCAAATTTAGCATTAAACTCCATTGACAGATACTCCATAATGGTTTTATTTCCTTCCTCGTCGGCGGGGATGAGAATCAATTTTGAAGGCAAGGTTCTTCCCCCCATGACTTTCACCTCTTTACCAAGCATGGTATTCACAAGCTCATCATCTTCATCATAGAATTCAGATTTAAGCTGGAGAAAATTTTGGACATCTACCCAAATAATTACTTTACCCCATACAACCGGAGCATCTTCATGTGGAATCAGTTGAATTTTATAACAATCAAGGCCTTCAATTTTTTCATTAGACAGGATTTTGTGAGAATAATCAATGACCACAGAAGACTGCCTGACCAGGTCATCATTTTTAAAATCGGAGCCCATCCACGATTGCATCATCATAGAAGGCGGCATTTTAATCGTTCTGTCAATGGAAGGCTGAAAGTTCCACATTTCCTTTTCTCTTTTGAGATAAGTAATTCCTTTTTCTCTGGCAGGAGAAGTAACAAGAATGAGCGAGTAATCATTCCCGTCGGCCCAACTTTTAAGCTCCATAGACCTGGACCATTTAGGGCGGATGATGGTCATTTTCATACTGGATTTGAGGCGTCCGCCGAAGGAATTATCATCCATTTTTCTGATAATTTCTTTTGCCGTTAAATCTTGAGCAAAACTAGAAACACAAAAACAAGAAAGAAAAAAAACAGGTACCAGTATTTTTATCATGACAAAAACTTGAATGGTTAAAATTGAAGGTAATTATAATCTAACAATTAATTCATTAATTCAATTCTGAGGATATTTGTTACAAAATAAATTTAACAAATCTACCTCGGTAATCAATAATTAATTGAATAAAATCAATTATCAATTGAAAAAAAGTGAACATTTAACTAAAGTATCCCTGTAAGACCAATACTATGCTGCGCCGTTTAATTTATTACAGT
>CAJQOX010000325.1 GCA_905480075.1 uncultured Aureispira sp.
TAAGTTGATATATATTTCTCCAATCCAAGTATAATAACCATAATCATCAGGGTAAGTCTCTATAGCCTTTAACAGGATTTCAAGGGCAAAATTGAGATTATTTTTACCATAATTACCATCGTAATCGTTATAATATTCTGAGGCAATACTATTAAAAAACAGTTCCGAGAGTTGAATATTGAATCCTAATTCTGACGAAATAGATTCGTATATTTGTAAATAATCATTCCAGGGTACCTTGTGAGTCGAATCCCTGGCAATTTTAAGACATTGATAAAATCTGCTTCCATATTCTTTAAATATCTCATTTAATGACTTACTAACTGTTAAACCAGGAGTAATATCATGGGCGGTTTTGTGCTTATAATATCTCCATTCAAATGTTTTGGGGAGTTCTCTGTTGATCAAAAATGAGTTTAATGTGTCTACAGCCGATTCGTGTAAATCACCATATGCATTTTCTCCAACTGAAAAATAGTAGTAGTATTTATGGGTGCTAGTGCCTATAGCACCTAAAAAGGTCTCAAATTGTTTTTTTTGCAAAGGATCACCAAAATCAAAATTTGAAACACTGTTTGCTATCGTAGCATTAAAAAAATCAGGTTTTTTGGATAATGCATAGGACGAAAAAATAGCTGTTCTGGAATGTCCAATGAGTAAATTAAATTCTGAGACAGGATAGTTGTTTTTTAGCTCATCATTCAATTCATTCACTATAAAAGAGATCATATCGTCAGCTTTCCCTCCTGATGCATTTGGCAAAGTCCAGGAGACTCTATTTTTTCGATTAAAAGTAATTCCGATAACTATTGCCATGGGCATACTTTGTAAAGTACTTAGATAATCAATTGTATATAGGTTGTACTTGTAATTATTGAGTAGTTGTCTGTCTAACAAATAAATGATAGGATATTCTGTGTTCGTACGGACCTTTAAATCGACAGGGAGCGTTATTTCCAGATATACAGAGTCTTTTAATGTTTCTGAATAAATGGTTTTTACAATTGGTTTTTCGTACGATGAGTAATCCTGCGCCCAGGCAGGAGAAGCAATAAGTAGAAAAAGGGAGAAAGTAAAATATAATCTCATAGGTTATTTCTGCTAATTATGCTGCCTTTTTTAATAACGATTGGAGATAACCTGCAGCATACAACGAGGGAGGCTTTTTGTAAACTATGAGTTATAGGCCAGCCCCTTGCTGCACTGCATCAACATAGCGCTGTTCATTGCTATGCACTCGCTTCTTGCAACCAACAAAATAAGAGCCAATTACACAAGCAAGTATTTTCACAATTGAAAAAGCGGCATTAAATATCTTAGTGATTTTGAATGAAAAGATTATTTTTTAAAAAAATCGAGTAAGCCTGCTAAAAAGCCTTTCTTAATTTCCTGAGCTTCAAACCTTGATTTTTCATAGAAAATTTCCAAAGCCATTAATTCATCTTTATCCAACCAAACACCATGTCCTTGGACACATGAATCAATTAATACCTGAGAGCAATATCCGTATTCTGTTCTTTCCAACTCAGTGCTGCATACCGGACAATTTACCGACGGGTTTGATGCTGCATGAGACATTGAAAAAGCATTTCCGGCATAATCTGTTAATTTATTTAATTCATCTTTATAATCATTTATTTTTACATCCTGAATCTGTTCCAATTCTCCTTTATCCAGCCAAACACCATGACAGGATTTACAATACTCTATCTCAACAGAGTCTTCATAATTAATTTTAATTAACTCGTAACTATCAACCGGACATTTCATGTTTTTTTTATTTTTCTTATTAAGAATTCATTCTGTTAAAGCATTCTATTCCACTAATTCCAATCGCGCTGTTCCATTATTTTGGAAATCTCAACAATTGTTTCTGTGGCTGAGACGATAGATTCGAGTGCCACAAATTCGTAGCGGCTGTGAAAATTGAGGCCTCCTGCAAAAATATTGGGACAGGGTAGTCCCATAAAGGAAAGTCTTGAACCATCGGTACCGCCTCTGATAGGATTAGTCAGGGGTTTCATTCCTAAATTGGAAATTGCTTCCCTCGCTATTTCTACTATATGCATCACCGGCTTGACCTTTTCTGCCATATTATAATACTGATCGGTCATTTTGAGGCTGATACGATTGTCGTGCTTCTCATTCATATCGTCCACTAATTTTTGCATCTGATTCTTTCTTTCTGCAAACTTTGCATTATCATGATCCCGGATAATGTAACGCAATTCAGATTTATCGACATTACCATTATTTGATATCAGATGAAAAAAACCTTCGTAGCCTTCTGTATTTTCAGGAGTTTCTTTTTGGGGAAGGGACAAAATAAAATCAGCTGCAATTGTCATTGAGTTGATCATTTTATTTTTGGCAGAACCGGGATGAACGATTTTTCCCTGAATATCTATTTCCGCATAGGCGGCATTGAAGTTTTCATATTCAATTTCACCGGGTATAGAACCGTCCATAGTGTAGGCCCACTCGGCACCAAATTTTTCCACATCAAAAAGGTCGGCACCTCTGCCTACTTCTTCATCGGGCGTAAAACAAATACGGATTTTCCCATGTTTTATTTCCGGGTGATTGATGAGATATTCCATAGCAGAAACAATTTCAGTAACTCCTGCCTTGTCGTCGGCACCAAGCAGTGTCATTCCGTCTGTAGTGATCATTGTCTGCCCTTTGAACTGAAGCATTTCGGGAAACTCCTCGGTTTTGAGTACAATTCCTCCGGTTTCGTTCAGAACAAGGTCAGAACCATCATAATTTTCCCAGACTTTAGGGGCACAACCCGTAGCAGTAAAATCGGGTGAGGTATCCATATGAGCCACAAAGCCAATTACGGGTATTTCCTTATCCGTATTAGCGGGCAAAGTGGCCATGATATAACAATGTTCATCTATTTCGACCTCACTCATGCCTATTGATTCGAGTTCCTCCACGATCTGATTGGCAAGGATAAACTGTTTGTCTGTACTTGGAATTTTCTCTACTCCGAATTCTGATTGTGTATCGACTTTTACGTAACGGATGAATCGTTCTAATATCTGTTCTTTCATAATGTTGTGATGTGCTGTACTTTTTTAATTAATAAGGTAAAGATAAGAAAGAAATCAAAGGAAATGTAAGGAATTTGAGTTCAACTAATAAAAAGAACGCTAAAACTCCCCCCGGTATTTTATCTGCAGGCCATAGAGAAAATTCCGCAGAAACTGATCCTTGCATTTTCTGAACTGCTTTTGTCCGGGTTTTCTGAAAAGGGC
>CAJQOX010000326.1 GCA_905480075.1 uncultured Aureispira sp.
AGCGTTCAGTGTTTATCCTTCAATGATTCCGAATTGTGTCGTTCTAAGAAGAGTGGTGTTAGTTCTAGCCATTTAACTATATTCTGCTTGTGAAGTCTATAATACAAAAATAATAATATTCAGTCAAACCTTATTGCAAACAGTCAGTTTTTAGGATATAAACTCTAATGAACAGGAGCTCTAATTTTTGCTGCAGGGAGAAACAGAAAACAGGCATCTCTGAAGATTTCACCTAATGCCAGTTGAACAGAGCATGACAGAAGTTGACATATTTTGTTTTTTCTGTCATTAAATTTTTCAGGTCATCCAATTCCAGCCTCATGCTTTTCTTGTCAAAACCCCAGGTTTTAATAATAATTCCATGTCGTTGAAGATCTTTCCAGGGAGTAACATTTGCTTCGTGGTCACAATCGCTGATGATTATCTCATCGCCCGGTTCCAGGGTCTGTCCGATCACAATTGAAAATAACCTGATCAATGAGGTAGAAGAACTACCAACGATGACCTCCCGGGGATTGGAAGCATTAAGGGTTTTTGCAATCATTTCATTCCCTTTGTCTACTCTTTCCCTTGCGGTTTTCGATACGCTGTATACTCCTCCCAGCTGAACATCTGAGGTCATGAAATATTCTGTGACCTTATTGATAACCCGGCCCAGTGTCTGCGACCCTCCGGCATTGTCAAAGTAGACATAATCATCCCTTAGAGATGGGAATTCATTCCTGATAAATTTTAAATCGGCTTTCATCTTGCTATTTTTTTTCATAAGGTTGTTTTCAGTCCCCATTGATATGTTTTTAATCTATTATAATATAATAACCACACTTCAGATAAGCACCTTCTGCAAATCCGACAGGATGGTCAATGTCATGAAAGGTCTTTTCCTTAATCATATACCTCCTTCCTGAAGCTTTCAGGTTGTTTTCAATGTTTTCGAAGAAGCTCTCAGCACTTATTCTTGAACTGCAGGAAGCCAAAATCAGTAAGCCACCTTTTCTAACTAGTTTCATGCCTGCTGTTGCCAGTCTTCTGTAACTTTTTATGGCACCTTCAATTTCACTTGCTTTCTTTGCAAATGAGGGAGGGTCAATAACTACAATGTCAAATTGTTCTCCATCTTTATGTAGTTTTTCCAGTCCCAAAAAGGCATCGACAGCCATAGTTTTATGTACGCCTTTGTGCGGATTCAACAACGCATTCTGACTCGCCATTTCCAGTGCTTTGGAACTGATATCCATGCTCACTACTTCCGTGGCGCCCTTGGCAAGGGCATGTACAGAAAATCCTCCTGCATAGGAAAATACATCGAGTACTTTTTTGCCTTCCGATAATTTTCCGGTTTTAATTCGGTTGTGCCTGTGGTCCAGAAAATATCCGGTTTTGTGCCCCTTAATTACATTTGCCGAAAATAAAATTCCTCCTTCTCTGAATATTACCACCTCGTCTTTCAGCGTTCCATATAATACCTGTCCGTCTTGCAAGCCCTCTTTGTTCGGTCTTGCCTGCATCGACCTGCTAAGTCTTAAAACAATAGTATTGCATTGACTGATTTCTTGTAAAATGGGAAGTATTTCCTCTAAATAGGGGAGCCATACAGGCGAGTAAAGTTTTACGACGGCTATATCCTTGTAAATATCCGCTATGAACCCGGGCAAACCATCGTTTTCACCATAAACCAACCGGTAACTGTTAGTGTCTGTCAGCAACAAAGGCTGTCTGATCGCAAAGGCAGCCTTGATTTTTGATTCAAACCACTTGCTGTCTATTGTAGCTGATTGATGGAATTGTAGTACTTTTATACGAATAGCAGATTCAGGGTCATAGAGTCCGCAAGCCAGAAATTTGTTCTTTTTGTTGTCGTATATAATTGCTAGGTCGCCGGGTTTGCCTTCTGCACTTTGCTTGATAATTCCTCCTTCAAAAATCCAGGGATGTCCCTTCTTGACCATTCTCTCGGCTGCAGGTTTCAATTTGAAGGCTATGCGGTTTAATGATCGTGGAGGATGTTCAGACATATTAACAGGCTTGCTTTTTGTTTAAACTTAAATCGGCAGACTTTTTTTGATGCGCGCTAAGATATGAAAAGTTGCCGGACAATGCATAGTATTTGTTCCGTGATAATGTAGGTTTTTTGAAAAATCTTTTGCTGTATGTGGATATTCCCTGCAGGCCTTAGGACGGAACTCATATATCGAGCATTTATTATCCTCAAGCAAAAAAACACAAGGACTGTTTTTGAATACGGTGTCTCCGTCTTCGTCTTCCTGTAAATAGACCTGCTCAAATTCTGATACATTTAAACCAAGTTTCTTTGATATCCTCAAAGTATCTGTCTTGTTTACCATCGCAGGCAAACCATTGCAACATCCTGCACAATCAAGACAGTCAATGTTTTTGAATACCGCTTCATCCAACTCAGATGCAAAGTTGTCGAGTGCTTTACCACTGTGTTTTTTAAGCTTTTTAACGTATTTCAGGTTCTCCTTTTTATAATTCTCCCTTTTTTTTCTCCAATCATCTATTAAATCTGCCATTTATTGCCTTAATTAGTATCTTTATTCCTTTTCTTTTCCTGTATTAATTTTCATAAAACACAATTTATAAATTTTTATTGCTGTTTTATACTTTAATACTTTCTTTGTTATTAATCTTTTGATAAATCAGTTTTTTTCTTATTTGTTAAATTATTCTTATGTATCTGGTCAGAATTATTAAATCTTATTTATTGATTTTTTTCATCTTCATCAGTTGTTCCTCCGGACAACAGAACAGACAACAGATTCCATTACTAAAAGATTCAATAACTGCCATCTCTTCCTTAAGAGAATTTGATGAAAATATTATTCCGGCTGCCCATGATATGAATGCCTATGTACATCTTATCAAGAATAAAAAACTTGGACTGATTGTTAATCATACCTCTATGCTTAATCAGGCGCATATTGTGGATACTTTATTGAAACTCGATTATAATATTCAAAAAATTTTCGCCCCGGAACATGGTTTCAGAGGAAAGGCAGATGCAGGGGAATCTGTAAAAGATGGCATTGATCTCAAAACAGGTATTCCACTCGTATCCCTCTATGGTAAAAATAAAAAACCTTCCCCGGAACAATTAAAAAATATTGATATTCTTATCTTTGATATACAGGATGTAGGGGCAAGGTTCTATACCTATACTTCTACCATGACTTATGTGATGATGGCCTGTGCGGAAAATGATATTCCGCTGCTTGTACTCGACCGCCCTAATACCAATGGTCATTATGTCGACGGACCGATTCTTCAATCTGATCAGAAATCTTTTGTCGGTATGCATCCCGTACCGGTTGTTCATGGACTTACTGTAGGTGAATATGCCAAAATGATCAATGGAGAGGGATGGCTGGGAAATGATCTTGTTTGCGATTTGCATGTCGCCAGATGTATTAATTATGACCACAATAAATTCTATGAATTACCGGTAAAACCTTCCCCGAACCTGCCCGATATGCACGCTATTTATCTTTATCCCTCTCTCTGCCTCTTTGAAGGTACTACTGTAAGTGTGGGAAGGGGAACAAATAAACAGTTTCAGATTTATGGACATCCAAACAATAATACAGGAAACTACTCCTTTATTCCTACACCCCACGAAGGGGCAGCTAAACCGAAACACCAGGATGTTTCTTGTAAAGGTTTCGACCTCAGTTCGATCGACATGAAGGAACTTCAAAAAATACAAACCCTCAACCTTGAGTATATTTCTACACTTTTTAAAAATCTAAGTGGAGAGGACCAAAAAAACTTCTTTCTCAAAAATAATTTCTTTGATCTACTTGCGGGAAATGAATTGATGCAAAGTCAGATTAAAAATGAAATTCCTGTCCGGGAAATCCGGAAATCCTGGGAACCGGAATTATCAGAATATAAAAAAATGAGAAAAAAATACCTCCTTTACAAGGACTTTGGTGATTGATTATACTCCGAATTGTTCCAAATGATGATTGTGATGCTTATAAACCGTCCAACTTCGTTCCTTCTCACTCATCTCACCAAATAAGGTATGATAAACACTTCCTCTTGTATCCACAAAAAAACTCAGGGATTTTAAAAATTTTTCCTTTTCAATATCAAATTCCTTTTCATCATTGATGATATATTGTTTGTGGGTAGGACTGCCTTTGGGGTAAGACTTGTCATTTAAAACGGATTTTTTAATAAACCCTTTGAATAGCTTTACAAAAAAAGGGGTGTTTTTCAATGCTTTTCCATTACAAGCCTCCTGTACCTCCTTGCAATGAGCAAACATCTGTGAAGCAGACATTTTTCCCCATAGTGGTTTTGTATCGGCTTTTACCTGATTTATCCGGGCTAAAAATTCCTTGTAATCTGCTGTGTTAAACAAGTCAGGTTTATCTTGTAATGTCATCATTTATGGGTTTTATTTTTCTACTGATTAATAAAATTAAATTTTTATCTGTAAAAAATGCTTATTGGTCTATTTTTTTATTTCTATGATTTGAAAGCATTTCTATGATAAGCTCAGATGCCACTCATTTTAAATATAAATCTTCTTCCTTTGAATTTATTTTTATTTCTGTTTGCTTGTTATTTAAGTGCTGATTTTTAGTTCTTTGTGATTTGAGTGGCTCTTTTGGTCTATTGGTTTGTTTATGGCTGTGTCTCTGTTCTGATTTGTCTCATTTTCCTGTCTCGGGTTTTTACTCTTTTTTTATTGCTTTTTTATGATGAATTATGAAAGGAGTCAATTTCACTTTCCCCTTTTTTTTCTGTATTTTGGGCCGTATTAAAATAATGAAGTTCCACACTCGCCTTATATTTCATTAATTGATAACAGTGTTAGCAGAATATTTAGTCAATATTCCTGTTTTTGCTTGCTTGTTTTAATTTATTGTCCCCGCCTAAATTATGATAAGTGATTCACTAAATAAAACGTACAAAAATGATTCGGTTTTCATTAGTTCTTGTTTTTTTATTTGCTTTCTTTTCTTCATTTGCACAGTTGACCGTACAAAAAGGGTTTACTGCCCAACAATTGGGTAATAACCTTGCAGGTGCAAATATCAATATTATTAATCCGACTATATCAGGAGATACCTCTCAATATGGTTTGTTTAGTTTTACAGGTTCCGGCTTAGGATTGAGTTCAGGGGTAATATTATCTACCGGTGAT
>CAJQOX010000327.1 GCA_905480075.1 uncultured Aureispira sp.
CACCTCTACCCAACGTCCACGCTTGCGCGCCTGAATAGATTTGTCATACATAGCCTCTACAGAAATAGCAGGAAGGTAGTATTTACCCAGATAGCTGGCATTCAACAGTACATTGAAGGTTTTGCTGTACCCTTTCTTTAAGTCAAAGAAAGTATAGACCCGGTCATCCCGGATATCCTGATACTCCGCTTTGTCACCGCCCGCAGTAGCACCGGTCATTCGGGTATTGTGAATTTCCCATCCCGGTGCAAAAACCTGATGTATGGCCAGTTCATTATAATTGATTGAACCAGTGTTTTTAACAGTGACCTTAGCCTTGAAATCACTACCTTGTTTCATCATGGCAGAATTAACAGCTACTCCGGCCATGTCAGTATATTCTACTGTGATCTCCAGTCCTTTGGCAGTTTCTGTTTCATCCATTGTAGCAGGGATACCATCTGATATCAATCTGGCAAACATCATATTGCCACTCGTGTTTTTAAATTCTACATCTGCGGCCTGTTCACCGTTCAAAGTGGCTTGCCAGATTGGTTTTTTGGAGTTTACCTTCTTCCAGCTGCCACCTGCCACTCTGTATTCAAAGTTAACATTTCTGTTTACACCGCCTTCACCAATGTATTTTGCCATGCCTACCAATGCCTGTGCAGTTTCCTGCGTGTTCATGTATTTATCTCCGGATAGTTTTTGAGATATTTGCTGAACTATGTCATCGGCATCATTACGCATATCCATAATACTCAATGCCTGTAAAATTAATGCCTGATCCCTGAATTTTGTACCAAAGGTAGACGAACCACGGCTGCCACTATAGGGAAGGGCTTCTATCAATGCTACTGCGGCTAAATCTTCAGCCACTTTTTTCTGACCCGCAATATAGTAGGCCGCAGCTAAATGCCAACGGGCAGCAATAGCATCCTTATGTCCCTGTTTGAGACGCATCCGGTTCATCGAACCCATTTCAGGCTTTCCGGCTAATGCGAGCAGATACAGTCTGTATGCCTGTGTCAAATCATCGCTGACACTGCCTTTAGGGGTCCAGTTTTTAGCAGTTTTGGTTTGAAAGGCGATCCATTTGTTCATGAAATTGTCGGTTACCTTATATCCGGCCTTTTTTGCTTCTATCATGAAGTGACCGGCATAATTGGTCCCCCACATATTATCACTCGCTCCGGGCCAATAGCCTAAGGCACCACTTGAATTCTGAAAACGGTACAGGCGCTTGATACCGGCCTTAATATTTTTCTCTATTTCATTCTTCTTTGTATCTGAAAGTTCCATCAATGAGGTCAGGTACACCTGAGGAAAGACACTCGAAGTGGTCTGTTCCACACAACCGTAAGGATAACGGATTAGGTATTTCAATCGCTTGCCCAGATTCATAGGAGGAATGGAAGAGACTTCAAGCATCCCGTTGTTAGTACCTGACATTCCCACAGGTTTATAGGTGTTTTTCCAGCTGTCCCCCTTTTCTACTGCCCTGCTTGCTACCATTGTTTCTCTTGGATTGGCATTGCGGACTACTACATCGGTCTCATAAACAGCCGATTCACTGCCACTCGATACGGTAATTTTTACATGTCCTGTACCTACCCGGTTTTTTGTCTTTAACTCGAAGTAAGTCAAATCGTCTCCCGGTGCCTTGAAGGTCATCTTATTGGTATTGCTGCCAATCACTTCAATCAGGTCATTGCCTTCTATCTTAACATCTACATTTTTGATGTTTGTTTTCATGGCAAAGACTGTAACAGGGAGTTTGAAGGTTTCACCAACTCCCAATACTCTTGGCAAGGTTCCCAGTACCATAAGCGGTTTTCTTACAGGTATAGCCTTTTCGGTGGACCCGTATGCCCCTTTATTGGCTGCTACTACCATAGCACGAACAGAACCTACATAATTGGGCATGGTGAAATTGTGTTTGGCAGTTTCTCCTTCTTTAAGATAAAAGGGACCAAGATACATGCATACAGGCTTGAAACGATTGGGCTTCTTTTTACCTTTGCCGGCAGAAGCACCATCACCACCAATACTCAACAGACTTTTCAAATCTCCACCAAAGGCACCAAGTACATCATTGTACATATCCCATGTTTTTACGCCAAGGGCTTCCCGTTTATAGAAATTACTCCAGGGAGAAGGCGTCTTGAAATTGGTAAGGTCAAGTATTCCTTCATCGACAATTGCGATTGTATAGGCCATCGGTCCTCCTCTGCGTTCTTTTACAGTCATAGAGAATGACTGTTCCGGTCTTAGTTCATCAGCAATTGCCATTTCCGGTTCTATATGTGTTTTCGGATCTTCAATTGTTAAGGGGATTGCCCCATACATCCGGATAGGCAAATCGTTTTTGGTCTGTGCATGAGGTTGCAGCAAAGTAATGCTTGCATAGGCATTCGGTGCCATAGCAGAGGTTGCCTTGAATTTGAATTGTGTGGTCCCTTTTTTTGTTTCCACCCAATGTGATTCCAGAATATTTGTTCCGTTTTCCACAGAAACCAGGGCCCTTCCAGCGTTTCCTGTCGGAATATTCAAAGTGATTTCATCTCCTACTTTGTATTTTTTGCTGTCGGAAGAGAAATTCAGCGCCGTAGCACCCCCCGGATCGCCCTCGGTAGACCTTCCTGCCCATCCCGGCCAGTCTATATAAAACACCTTGCCTGTACAGTGTTTGTCACCATTTGAAACACGTACAAGATAGCGACCCCAGCTTGGATATTTGACCTCAAGTTCCCAGTTGGCCTTGCCATTTTTGGACGATACTTTTGTGGAGGATACTTCGGTGCCATAAACTTTACCTCTGTAACTTGATACGGCATCCTTGTTTTTGTCGAACCACCATTTCCAGCTAAGTTTGTAGAGTTTTACATCAAGGTCTTCAACATCTACAGGTTTGCCGTCCTTGTCAAGGGTTACAATCTCCACATTATGTTTAACATCAGTAAGCAGCATGTTTCTAGCTTCATCTCCCTTAGGCAATCGCACACCAACATAGCTTTTATATGGATGATACGGCATAGATGCCCGTCCTACACTAAAATCTCCTCCCGGTTCGAATACCTGCATTCTGAAATTAGCCTGCAACATGCCCGGGCTTTGATTTCTTGCTGCAATTTTTGCATTTATTTCTGCAGTACCACTTTCGTCTAATTTACCTTCGAAAATAACCTTATCTTCAGGATAAAACTCTCTTGCAGGGTCGTGAAAGGAAAAGTCACTGTATTTGGCGAACTTAACTTTCTTCTCGTTAAGAGTAACTTCCACTTTTGCTTTAAGATTGGCAGCAACGGCACCATGCAGCCAGGTAGAATTTAATTTTCCTGAAATGTTCTTGTTGTCAGAAGAGAGTTCCTTTACGCCAAAATTGAGCTTCATTTTCAGTCGATTGGGCTTGATTGTCTCAACCTTGATGTTTTTTGTGAATTTAGCACCACCTACTTTTACCATTGCAAGGTAATTACCTGTTGGGGCATTCTCGTCGGTGGAACAGGTAAAGTTGTAAATGCCGTTGACCCCCTTGGTAGTGGTTTTTTTCACTACGATCGATCCTCTTGAGTCTTTTAGCGTAAATACCACAGGATGTTCTTCAGGAAGAGTATTGTCTTTATCTTCCAGTATAAAGTTGATAAACAATTCATCCCCGGGACGCCATACACCTCTTTCTCCATATATATACCCCTTTAAACCTTTGTGATAGCTGCTTCCTGCTACGTCAAATCTGCTCATCGACAAGGCGTTTCCATCGTCTAATCTGAGGTATCCTCTCTGATTGCCTTCTTTGGCTATCAGGAAGAATGGTTTTTTGCTCAGATTGGCAGTTGTCTTGCCTTCATTGTCGGTTGTTGCAGTACCGATGAGTTCCTGATGATAGTCGTAGAATTCCAGCGTAACATTTCCCATAGGGGCTGTTGTCTGAAGGTTGTTGACTACAAACAAATTACCGTTGTCGCCCTGTTTGGCAATAATACCCAGGTCGGAAGCTAAAATATTGCGTTTGGCTACCATGTTAGGACGATAGTAGTATCTGCTACAGGGGTTTTTCAAATCTCCGTAGTCATAATCATCTCCGTAATTGTCCCAATAACTGCTGCTGTAATTCGGGCTGTCCCAGTTTTTAGGAAGCTTCATCATGTTCAGTTCATCATAATGTGCTTCTTCATCATCCGACGCTTCACAAGGGTAGAGGGAATAGGACTGACTGAAACCTAAAGCGATTTCGTATATTGCACCGGGTTCCGGGGTGATCAGTTCTGCCAGGTCAAGAGAATGATTTGTCCATTCAGCCAAATTAAGCCCTTTTGTCTTATTCAAAGCAATTTTTTTCTCCATTACTACAGTGCCCACGCGCTTCAATTCATTATCTCCATCAATTTTGTTGACCTGAAAGAATTGTTTTACATTTTTTTCTTTGATTTTAATTACCCTTACATCTACTGCATTCAGGTTGACGGTTTTGAATATGACCGGCATATTTTTAGATTTCGGAATGATATTTCCCTTGCCAATCCATTCAACGGCAGGCTTTGTTTGTGAAAAGGTAATTGTTTCTTTGATATTGCTCTTCAGTGTTTTACCAGTAATACTTTTTATATCTGCAGATATTTTCAGTGTTTTATCACCCAAAAAGTTATCATCGCAAAAGAGTTTGATCTTGTTATCATCTATCGAATAATTAATGTTTTTACCTGCAAGGGTAATTAATCCCTTTAAATCCTGTTCTGTATCCAGTAAATCAGAAAACTCCAGGATGATTTCCTGTTCGATACCACTATTACGATAGGTTCTGTTGTGTTCAAATACATCTTCAGGGGTTATATTTATATTTTTTTTGCCTTTGTTCTTCGAGTCAATACTTTCTCCATCCCATTTCCAGGTAACATTATAGGCCTTTGCCTTTTGCTGTACCTTGTCTAGGATAAACCTATGGGTTTTACCGTCTTTATGTGTCCAGTTTATATTTAGTTGTTTATCACCAATGAATGCAGTAAGGATTTTTTCGATCTTTTCGATGTCTTCCAGGTCATGTGTGGTCAACTCACCAGCAAGCTGCATCCAGGAATTGTCATCTTCCTTACTGATTGTACCGGCAAGGGGACTGACATTAATAAACTGATCCTTGGCTTTGAACTGAAAAGCAAAATCAGACAGTTTTGAAGGAACTTTTGGATTCACCTTCGACAAATCCAGTATTGCCTTGTATATCTGACCTGATTTCAAATCTTGTTTAGGTATAAACTCTATAGTCTGCTTGTCTGTCCAAACAGCCTCTCCCTCCAACTCAGGAACAAAGGTGAACGGATTTGGGTATATTGTATTGTTATCAGTATTGCCCACCTCATCTTGAAAGGACACTTTAATTGTCGATTTTTTTGAGATTTCTCCGTCTGTAAATGCAGATAAATAATCGTCATAATCATTTTTGTAGTCAATCTTTTCCGGGATATTCTCATTAGTACAGGAAACAAGCATCAGGGCAAAAAATAGAAATAGCCCACTGTATTTAATTGCGGTCATCTGATTTGTATTAAGATTTTGATTTTAAAATGTTGTTTATTTTATTTAATTAAATGCTGTTTCTACAGCGTATTCTTCTTTTGATATTGTTGTATTAAAAAGGTCAATAATGTAGGTATGCGAATGTAAAACACAATTGTCACAATGTATATTTAGTTCAAGTTTCTGTCGATTTTTCCACTTGTATTGATAGCTAAGTGTGTTTCTGTCATCTTCGTCTAATAAAATATTACCTATAGCTTGTTTGTATTTACTTTCTTTATATTGAAAATAGACTATTATTTCCGGAACTCTGTGTAAATTTCTTTCTTTTTTGTAAAGTAATATCTTACTGAGTTCGTCTTCTGTTTCAATGCAGCCCCACAGACTTTTTTCGTTTTCCACGGCCCCCGACATTATTATCAATAAAAGTATTGTCAGGATCATATATATTAATTTTGTTTTTTTCATCAAGGAACAATTAATGATTA
>CAJQOX010000328.1 GCA_905480075.1 uncultured Aureispira sp.
ACCCCTGCTTTCACTTTGGGCGCCACTTCGAGGGCCATATTGATATTGTCGGTCCAAATACTTGCAGCGAGTCCGTAACGGGTATTATTGGCTAATTTTATGGCTTCTGCATGTGTTCTGAAGGTCATAGCGACGAGTACCGGGCCAAAAATCTCCTGTTGAGCGATAGTGGCTGAGGGAGAAACATTGGTAAAAAGTGTCGGCGGATAAAAATAACCGTCAGAAGGTTTTTCACATTTTGGCTGATACATTTCTCCGCCTTCATCGACCCCCTGTTTTACCAGTTTGCTGATGGTTTTTAGTTGAGATTCATCGACAATAGCCCCCATATCGATGCATTTGTCGAGCGAGTCGCCTATACGGAAATTCTCCATCCGTGCTTTTATCTTGGCGTATAATTTTTCGGCAACCCCTTCCTGAACCAAGAGGCGGGAACCTGCACAGCATACCTGACCCTGATTGAACCAAATAGCGTTGACTACACCTTCTACAACCGAATCGAGGTCGGCATCTTCAAAGACGATAAAGGGAGATTTACCGCCCAGTTCGAGCGACAATTTCTTGCCGGTACCTGCAGTAGCTTTGCGTATAATTCTTCCTACATCGGTAGAACCTGTAAAGGCCACCTTATCCACATCCGGATGATTGACAATAGCCGCCCCGGTATCGCCAAAGCCGGTAACGATATTTACGACACCTGCAGGTAAGCCTACCTGATCGCAGATCTCTGCAAAAAGCAGGGCAGTCAGCGAAGTAAATTCTGCCGGTTTGAGCACCAGGGTATTTCCCATAGCGAGTGCCGGGGCAATTTTCCATGCCAGCATCAGCAGCGGGAAGTTCCAGGGAATGATCTGACCGACCACCCCCACTTCCTTATAATCTTTAAGTTCGGAATCCATCAGTTGCGCCCAGCCTGCATGATGATAAAAGTGGCGGGCAACGAGCGGGATATCGATATCTCTGGTTTCGCGGATAGATTTGCCATTGTCCATAGACTCGAGTACGGCGAACAACCGGGAATTTTTCTGAATCTGACGGGCGATAGCATAAAGGTAGCGAGCACGGCCGTGCGCACCGAGTTTCACCCATTTGGGCAGCGCTTTTTTGGCCGCTTTAACCGCCTTGTTGACATCCTTTTCACCGGCATTAGCAATTTCGGCCAGAACATTTTTATTGGAAGGGTTGACGCTGTTAAAATATTTTTTGGTGGAAGGCTGTTCCCATTTACCATTGCAGTAGATTCCGAATTTGTTGTCATGTTGATTGAGCCATTCGACAGCAGCTTTTGGCGATTCGGGAGCGGGCCCGTATTCCATTGTTTCAAATATTTTTTTGATGTTCATCAGTTTTTATATTTTAGAAATCTGCAAATTCAGGACAAAAAGAACTAAACGCAGTATAAAGTTTTATAAAGAGTATAATTAAGCAGAAGGGTGTCTGTAGGAAGCAGAATAACGACCGGTTACAAAATGTTCCAGTTGTCTTTCGATATCTCCCAAAAGACTTGAAGCACCAAAGCGGAAAAGTTCGTTATTGAGCCATTCGTCACCGAGTTCCTCCTTGATAAGCATGAGCCAGGAAAGAGCCTGTTTGGCTTTGCCGATACCACCTGCGGGTTTGAAACCTACTTTATAGCCTGTATATTCGTGGTATTCGCGGATAGCCCGAATCATGGTGAGGCTAACGGGGAGTGTGGCATTGACTTTTTCCTTCCCTGTACTGGTTTTGATAAAATCGGCCCCTGCCATCATACAAACATGCGAAGCTTTTGCGACATTGGTGAGGGTGGCCAATTCACCTGTAGCGAGGATGGTTTTCATATGTGCCGGGCCACAGGCCTGTCTCATGAGTTTCATTTCGTTGTACAAACCTTTCCAGTCGCCTGTAAGTACCTGAGCACGGTGTATCACGATATCAATTTCGGTAGCACCTGCTGCTACGGAGAGTTCGATCTGTTTGATTCTTTCTTTGAGCGGGATCAATCCTGCAGGAAAAGCAGTAGAAACGGCAGCGATAGGAATATTGGCACCATTCAGTGCTTTTTTGGCATCGCCAATGAGGTTGTGATAGACACAGACGGCACCTGTGGTAATACCCATTTTGTCCATGCCCAAAGCTTTCAGCAAATCCTGACGGACCGGTTGTTTGGCTTTTGCACATAGACGTTGTACATTAGATGGCGTATCGTCACCTGATAGTGTAGTGAGGTCGATACAGGTTATAGCCCTGAGTAGCCAAGCTGCCTGCCATTCTTTTTTTACGGAACGTCTTGTGCCGATAGTTGCTGCTCTTCGTTCTACAGCGGATTTGTTGACTCTGATGCCTTTAATATAGTTGATATCGAAGGGGATACCGTCGTTCCGTTCAAAGGAATGCGTCTCAGCGACGCCATTATTTTTTTTTGTTTTTTGCATATTTACTTTTGATTGAGAGTATTTTGTATAGCTGTTTTACTAATTTTCATATCAAAGAACAAACAATATAATGACTTCTGTTGAAAGTAACTAATTAATGGATAATAGATATTTGATATTAGATTTTGGATAGTAGATTTTAGATTTTTTTTCGGGACTTTTGGACAGTCCGGTTTTTTCGGGACTTTTGGAAAGTGTAGACTTTTGGAAAGGAGGACCTTTTAAAATCAGGCAAAAAAGAAAGGTCTGCCGAAGCAGACCTAAACTTACCCAAAAAAACTACATAATCTTTTATCACTACGAGGTGATATTATTTTTTTTCCTTGTTAGCCTCTTTCAGGTTGGCATTGAGGGTTTTGAGTTCCTTGCCTAGGAAACCGACCTTTACTTCGAGGGACTTTATGCGTTTTTCCATTTTGGAGAAGGCATCATTTTGTGGGAGGTTCATTTTATCGAAGGCAGCATCCACAATTTTTTTGAATCTGCTTTCGACATTCGGTCGTTGAATTTCGGCGTTTTTAACGACATCATCGACTACTTTTTTGCCTTCATCTTCCGACAGCTTCCCTTTTTCGACCAATTCATCGATAGAGTGCTGCAATCTTTCGGTTGTGGCGGCAACAATACCGACTCCCGTATAAAGGACTTTTTTGATAATAGATTCCATATTCATCATAAGGCATACATTTTTCCTGGATTCCAGAATGAAAAATTGATTGTCAACACAGAAACGAACTGTGCTGACAATCATAAACGGACTAAATTCAGATACGTGAAGCGTTATCTTTTTTGATAGCTTCTAAACTTTCTTCTACTAATTTGCTCAATTTTTCTTCAAGTACAGAAATTCTTGCTTCCAATTCTTCCTGTTCTTCAGATTTTGAAGTTTTAAAACCAGTAAAGGTATTGTCAATAACTTCTTTGAATTTAGTTTCAAATTCTCCGAAGTATTCGAACAAAGATTTAGAGATAGAAGAATCAGCTTCTTCTCCTTCTACGTCTTCATCTATGTCATCATGCTTGTTATCGAAGTACATTTCTACTTCATCCTTAACAACTTTAGCAACACTTTTGCTGATAGCGACTACATCTTTTACTGTTTCAGAGATTACACTTGTGATTTCCATTTTGATTAATTTTTAATTTTTGATTTAAAATCGGGATGATAAAAAAACGTCAAATTTTTCTTATCATCCCATGATTGATTGTTGATGATTAATTGGTTTGAATTATAATTCCTTACAAATGTAAAACAAAAAAACGTAAAACGCCAACCTATTTTTATGATTTTAGATATTTTTCAATAATTTATTTAATTTAAAAATTAAACTATTAAATTATCTATTTTTTTTAGTTAAATCACAAAATTACTTTAATAAATTAAATTATATTTAAAATCAAGTAAACGGGTTAAAAATATGAGCAACAGGAGTTAAAAGGATATAATTTTAAATAAAATCAGTCTCACAAAATAATAAACTTTACATTAGCAGTCTCATACAATAAGCAAACTGAGTTTTATAATAAGACCAAAACATAAAAACAGAAAAAAAGCTTATAAACATAAAAATTAACAATCTGGTTAAATAAAAAAATCCAGATTTTATGGTATTTTTGTCAAATCACTTAAAACTGAGCTTTTATCAAATTCCAAGGGTACAAAAAGCGTATTTTAGAATTTTACCCCCTTTTGAAAAGAGATATTAATACAATTACACCAAGAATTCATTTATTATGGAAGCCTACGCTGCAGCACTATTATATGCTATACCCGCATTTTCAATCTTAGTAATTCTGGAAGCCCTGTACATACGTTTCTTCAAAAAACTGGAACTTAATCATATGGATATGATATCGAGTTTGAGTTCAGGGATAACAAATGTAATAAAGGATTCATTCGGTATTTTAATTATTATCCTCTCCTACCCTTTTTTGGTATCTAAAATAGCGGTAACCAACCTGGATAATCTATCCTTCGGCCTTACATTCTTCATTGCCTTTATTACTTATGATTTTGCCGGCTACTGCAACCACCGGCTGAATCACAAAGTAAATATATTCTGGAACCGGCACGTCATTCACCACAGCAGCGAAGAGTTTAATCTTCCCTGTGCACTCAGACAATCCGTATCGGTATTTATTGGCTTTTTTGCCATTTTTTTAATTCCTGCTGCTATATTGGGTGTTCCTCATGAAATAATAGTGGTCCTTGCCCCTATACACCTGTTCATGCAATTCTGGTATCATACGGTTCATATCCCTAAACTGGGTTTTCTGGAATATATTTTGGTCACTCCCTCGCAACACAGAGTGCATCATGCTATCAATCCGGAGTATATCGATAAAAACCTGTCGGCAATATTCTGTATCTGGGACCGTATATTCGGCACTTTTCAGGAGGAGTTGGATGAGGTGCCCTGTGTTTTTGGCGTTTTAAAGCCTGCAGAAACCTGGAATCCACTTCTTATTAATTTTCAGCATAGCTGGCGTATCATCAAGGATGCCTGTCGGACAAAGGACTGGGTAGCCAAATTTACAATATGGTTTCAACCTACCGGATGGCGACCTGCAGATGTTGCTGAAAAATATCCTGTGGACATTATCAACGATGTTTATAATTTCAAGAAGTACGATTTGAAACCCAAGCCTTTATTAATAGTTTGGTCCTATTTTCAGCTTTCAATTAACGGATTTTTGCTTTTATTCCTGTTTTACAACATCAGTGAAATTGCAGCAAACAAAAACCTGATGTTTTTATATGGGTTTATTTTAGTTGCCGGGATTTATGGATATACTACAATAATGGATGAGAAGCCTTATGGCTTATGGATAGAAATAATGCGTTCAGGGCTGGCAATAGCCTGTATCTGGAAAACTACTGATTGGTTCGGGCTTAACAGTTATTTGGAATCAGGATATCTTTTAGTGGGTCTTTATTATATAATAACAATAGCAGGGGTATTCTATTTTACACAAATAGAATTCAAAAAGAACAAGATGAAAAGCAAGGCAAAGAATCCCACTTTAGCCGGTAGCGAAATATTAGAAAGTTCTTAATACACTACAGCGAGTTCTAAAAATGAGTTGAACTATGATTTAATTTTCAACAACAAGGTCCCTTTTGCAATAGAATCCCCTTCTTCGATCAAAATTTCTTCAACAATACCTGATTCATTAGAAGCGATCGTATTTTCCATTTTCATAGAAAGCAGGGTTACAAGATTTTGACCTTCTTCAATTTCCTGTCCTACCTGCACGGCAATATTCAGCACTTCACCAGGCATAGGTGCTTCATAGGCCCCTTTCATTAGTTCCTTTTCTATATCAGGATATCTATCAATCAAAGTCACTTTAATCTGACCGGATTGAATGTTATGAATGAAGTAGTCCTTGTTTTGGGCACAGATATAAAAATGATGTTGTTGCTTGTTAATATTAAGTCTTATAGAATCCGGGCCACAATCAATCAATTCCACATTATAATCCACAGAATTGGCATTTAAATAAAAAACAGATTTTTCTACATGATACAAGAGGGTGATTTTTTCATCCTTTAAAAGAAAAGATGCTTCCTGTTTCTGATAAAACTGATTGCGCCATCCTGAAATGAGCGTCGGAATTAAGGAACGTGAATCTTCTCTTTGCTTCCACCTGAAGATCAGGCAAGCTATTGCAGAACGTATTTCATAAGGTGATTGCTTACTTCTAAACGCTTCAAAATCAAACTTCTGCGCTATAAAACCAGTAGTATACTTACCTTCAATAAAATCTGGTTGTACCATCATTTCTATAAGGAAAGGCTGATTGGTACAGACTCCTAAACATTTGAGGTTTTTGAGGGCAAAGTCCATTTTTCGGATTGCTGACAAACGATCCGGTTCATGAACAATAATTTTTGCCAGCATCGGGTCGAAGTAGATACTGACCTCCGAACCACTGCAGACACCTGTTTCATAACGGACTCCCGGAATCTCAGGCGCATTCCACAGTGAAATTGTGCCTGTTTCCGGAAAAAAGTTATTGAGTGCATCTTCGGCATAGAGGCGACATTCTATTGCATGGCCTGTTGCTGTAATTTCATTCTGTCTTAGTGGAAGATTTTTTCCTTCTGCCACCAGAATCTGCCATTCCACCAAATCGAGGCCTGTAATCATTTCTGTAACCGGGTGTTCTACCTGCAGGCGGGTATTTACCTCCAGGAAGAAGAATTCATTTTCCGGAGTGAGAATAAATTCTACAGTTCCTGCATTATCATAATTGATTGCTTGAGCTGCTGCTACGGCTGCCCTGCCCATTTCGGTTCTTAATTCTTCACCAAGACCCTGAGCCGGACTTTCTTCAATCACTTTCTGATACCTTCTTTGAATGCTGCATTCTCTTTCGAGCAAATGAACAACATTTGAATGCTGATCGCCAAATATCTGAAACTCAATATGTCTTGAATCATAAAAATATCTTTCAAGCATTAATTCATCATTTCCAAAAGCATTTGTTGCCTCATTTTTAGCAGCCTGTACCGCATTTCTTATTTCATCGGCATTATTGGCAATACGCATACCCTTTCCACCTCCTCCGGCAACCGCTTTGACAAGAATAGGATATCCTACCTCATCTGCTTTTTTTACCAGGAAATCTACAGATTGTTCTTTTCCACGATAGCCCTTAATAACCGGTACGCCATTTTTCTCCATTATTTCCTTGGCGGTGGATTTGAGTCCCATCGCATCAATTGCATTAGGGTTTGGCCCTATAAAAACAAAGCCTTCGGCCTCACAACGTCTGGCAAAATCGCCGTTTTCGGATAAAAATCCAAAGCCGGGATGTATGGCATCTGCATTTGAATTTCGGGCAGCATTAAAAATCTTATCCTGTACTAGATAGGATTCAGAAGCTTGATTGCCACCTAAGGCGATTGCTATATCGGCCTGCTGAACAAAGGGTAAATCTTTATCGGGATCTGCATAAACGACCACCGAAATAATTCCCAGTCTGTTGCAGGTCTTGATTATCCTTGAGGCAATTTCTCCTCTGTTTGCTATTAATATTGTTTTGATCATATTTTCAAAGTAGTAACAAGTAAGTAGTATGTAGTATGTAGTAAGTTAAAATTTGCTTTGCAATTTTTTCAATTCTTACCATAATGTTTTTGATAATCTCTTAAGCTTGCCTGAATAATCTGCCTTGCTTCATTCTGTCCGTATTCGTCAGTAATCAGAACCAGTTCTTCCTTTAGGTCGGGGTCATCTTTATAGGTCAGAAAATAATGTTTTATACGTTTAATCAGTTGAATCGGGCACTCAGAGATATCCTTTATATGTCCGTAGGTATGATCTCCTTTGAGTACTGCCACAATTTTGTCGTCAGCTTCTCCCCTGTCGATCATTCTGAAACCACCTACAGGGATTGCTTCCACTAACAAATCTCCTCTTGGAATATGTCGGTCGGTAAGGATACAGATATCGAGGGGGTCACCGTCTCCCTTAATATTTTGTTTGCCTGTCTGTTTCATACAAAAACCTGCTACTTCTTCAGCGCAATAAGTTTGTGGTATAAAGCCGTAGAGCACCGGCATTGTATTGGAGAAAGTATTGGGACGATCAACAAAAAGGTAACCGGATTCTTTATCAATTTCATATTTCATTTCATCTCCGGGAACTACTTCAATATAGCAACGGAGTTCGACAGGCGCATTTTTCCCCGGACTGATACCATGCCATGGATGGGATTTAAAGAGGAGCTTTTCAGGTTTTTGTTTCATTATAAAAATTAAAATAATCAGATGATTCTCAGATAAAAAAAAAATTTGAAAAAGATTGACAGATGAAACCTTTCTTACATTCGGAAAATTCCAAAGTCTTCAGAACCTTTTACAGGAAGATTATGAATTGTTGCGAGACAGACAGCAAGGTAATTCCGGGTTTCCCTCGGGTCAATAACCCCATCATCCCATCCCTGCGAAGTAGAATACCAGCATGTAGATGATTTTTCAACCTGTTGTATCATATATTCCCTCAGCTGTTTGCCTTGTTCCTCATCATATTCAATTTTAGCTTTTTTGGCAGCGGCTTTCTGTATAATTTCCATTACTCCGCTGAGTTGCTGAGGTCCCATTACGGCAATTTTAGAATTGGGATAGGAGAAGAGAAACCTAGGCTGATAAGCACGGCCGTTCATAGCATAATTTCCTGCTCCGTAAGAAGCACCTATCATAATAGTAATAGAGGGAACATCACTGTTAGAAACAGCATTCAGCATTTTTGCGCCATCTTTGATAATACCACCTTCTTCATAAGCTTTACCAACCATAAAACCTGTAGTATTCTGTAAATACAACAAGGGAATATTATTCTGATTGCACAATTGAATAAAGTGTGTAGCTTTATTGGCCGCTTCCGAGAGAATTACACCATTATTGGCAATAATTCCGATCTTGTAGCCATGTACAGCTGCATATCCTGTAATCAGGGTATCTCCGTATTCAGGTTTAAATTCTGAAAAGCGGGAACCATCAACAATGCGAGCTATCAATTCTCTTGCATCGATAGGTTTTTTAATATCGGCAGGTACAATACCCAGTAATTCATCACGATCATACAAGGGTTTATCAACTTTACAGTAAGCTGGTTTAGCACTATCGGGAAGCACGAACTCAGCAACCACTTCCCTTGCTATACGGATAGCATCCTTTTCATTTTCTGCCAGATAATCCGATACACCTGATACCCTGCTGTGCATTTCTGCACCACCAAGCGACTCATCATCCGTAATTTCATTCGTCGCCATTTTGACCAGTGGCGGACCGGCAAGGAAGACCTTAGCCTTCTTTTTTACCATAATGGTATAATCAGACATCCCGGGAATATAGGCACCACCGGCTGTAGAGTTTCCAAAAACTACAGAAACAGTAGGAAAACCTTTGCGTGACCTTCTTGTAATTTCTCTGAAGACGACACCACCATAATTAAAAATCTGTTCCTGTTCTTTCAGATTGGCTCCTGATGATTCAACAAGATTGACAACGGGGAGACCATTCTGCATGGCAATCTCACTCATTCTCAGACTTTTATTAAGGGTTGCCTTATCAATAGCCCCACCGCGGTTGCTTCCGACATTTGCATTGATCATACACAAGCGATTGGCAATAAGTCCAATTCCGCAAACTGCCGTCCCTCCCGGTCCGTAGCCTTTACCCTGAAGACCGATAAGTGGTAAAAGTTCAAGAAAAAAGGAATCCGGGTCCAGTAATAATTCTATTCTTTCCCTTGCAAGCAATTTATCTTCTTTTCTTGCTTTAGCAATGTGTTTTTCCTTCCCCTGAAAGAGACTTTTTTGCATATACCCTTTCAATTCATCTATCAAAGACGACATTTGCTGATAGTTATCCTTATACGATTGCGACTTTTTATTTATTGTACTTTTAATCGGGCGCATTGATTATTTTTTGGTAATAGAAAATTGAATTTATATACTCAAGATATGAAAATTTATTGAACATATGATTAAATTAAAATTATTGTTGAATAAATCACACTTAAAGCAAAACTAAGATGATTTAAACTCCTATCTAAAATCGGACAAAACAATCATTTAATATGAATTCTGTGAACCATTCTTTTTTTGTTAATAGTGGTGATATCAAGAAAATAGATACCCTGTGGCAAATCATCAAGTTGAATATTTTTCAGTTTTGAATTATTGATTGTAAAGTGATGAACTTCAAGACCCAAAGCATTAAATAGCCTGAAAGATGCTGAAACAGGGTGATTGTATTCAATAGTAAAAGTACCGTTATTAGGATTCGGGAATACTTTACTTTCCGGAGCTGAAGATTCCTCAACATCGCTGACAGCTGTAAGCTGAGAAAAAACAAAGCGCCCTCTGACTGCAAGATGGTCGGACAAATCAAACATATTGAACATATCATCGGCAATGCTTCGCAGGATAAGCACCTCATTGATAGCAGTATCAGGAACAAGATGATTGTTTTGTGTCATTACATAATCCAGAAATTCAACGCCCGGGCTCGCATAGTAACTGATAGCGCCGTCATAGGAATAGGGATGTCCGGTATATTGTGGTTCCATAAGATTCAGCGAATCTAGCATTCCATCATACTCCCCAAGATGATTGGCAATCATATCCACATTGAGGTCACCACCAATAATGACAGGTTCATTTGCCGGTATACTCAGACTTGTAATAAAGGTTTGCAATTCTTTAAACTGTAAAATACGTGTGGCAACATCTGCAGCAGAAGGCCATGCCTGAGTATGCGTACCAAAGAGGTGAAATATTCTTCCTTTTTTGTCTATTTTGGCATACATTACCCCTTTCGCAGCAAGGCAATCTGACCCATTGCAATCGTTGTACACAATCTGAGATGAAGAAAGAATAGGATATCTTGAAGCAATAAAGACCCCTCCGTCATCATTAAGAATTCCGTTATCGACTACAGCAGTCATATAAGGATACTCGGTCGACAAATCGTTCTGCAAATCCGTTCTTGCAGAATTGTAGAAGGCCTCTGAAAAAATAATAGCATCGTATCCATGAACATGGTCCGCAATTTCGGCAGCCCTAGTTGATTGGTCTGTACTTGAAATCGGAGGGGTGAGCATAAATATATTATAGGCAAGGATATTTAACACGTCTGCATTAGCAGTATCTGCAGGATTCAATGGAAAGGGATCATTGTCTTGTAATGCAAAAAACAGATCATCGTAGCCACCGGTAAAATAGGAATGGTATTTTAGGGTGTAGCTTTTTCCTGAAAGGGTGAAGGATGCCTCGTGAAAGTTGTTATCGGAGAACCAAGGGTGAGAAAATCCGGGACCATTTGCAGAAAGCCACATATTGCTGTTGGTAAAAGTTCCTGTAAGTTTCAGCTGTAAGGTGATAGAATCAGAACCGTTAATAAGTAACATATCAAAATAAAAGTCATCTCCGTTGTGAATGCCTGTATTTCTGTTGGTCCACATAATTTCCTTTTGACCTTCCCAGGCAGCTATTGAATTGGTTGAAATATTCCATTCTCCGGAACTGAGGGTATGTGTACCTGTCTGAACTGTATTGACCGAAAATGACAGTGGGGTACTGTTTTCGAAATAGACATAGGTTTCGGCGCGTAAGGTGGTAAATAACAGTAGAAAAGCTAGTGCAGTAAGGGGTTTTTGCATCATAAGAATTTTTTTTATATTAATTAATACATCAAAATAATAAAAGAAAGAGAGTTTACCAAATTGTAAAGGCAGAGAGAATTAATACCACTATCAGGTAAAATACAAAGTAATCAGTCTAAAAATTAATATTATTTTTTAATTTAAAAACCTTACCTTGCGTATTAATTGGGAACAATGATTCAGTATCATTAATAAATTTATTAATTAAATAGATTCATGAAAAATTCAATTCTGATTTTTGCAATATTAAGTATCTTTTCATCCTGTCAGACAACAACATCAACAAGTTCCGTTCTCTCTAAAGAAGAAGTTGCAGCACTGGGGAACAAGTTTCAAAAAATGCATGCAGAACGATTGATACAACTTGAAAAAGGAAACGTTGACAAAGCAGTAGCTTGTTTTGCTGATGATGCCTATCTGATGGATATCGGGGCTTTGGCAAAAAGCAGGGACAGTATCAGACATCATCTTGAAGCTGTTCTTTCGAGTATGTCGCTCAATGAAACAAATAATGTGCAGGAAGGAGTAGAAATATCAGGAAACCTTGGCTACGATTATGGTTCTACTACAATGCGGCTTGATTTTGAATATACCGGACAATCTATCAATGTACAATCAAAGTATATAAGCATCTGGAAAAAAAACAAATCAGGACAATGGAAAATATCAAAACTCATCTTTAATCAGAATGATGACTGACCGATTTTTTTTTGCTTCGCAAAAAAAATGAATGTCCCAGAGGACATTCAAGGGAAGGAACCGCGACAGCGGCTGTTCATAAGCTATTGACCCGATAACGAATCGTTGAACAGAGGACATTCAAGGGAAGGAACCGCGACAGCGGCTGTTCATTAGCTATTGACCCGATAACGAACCATTGAACAAAGGACATTCAAGGGAAGGAACCGCGACAGCATAGAAACAAAAAAGCGGTACACCCTCCCGGTGTACCGCTACAGTTTTTACCACAAAACCATTATGCATTTTTTGTATTTTTATTTATTTTTATCAACAGGATAATCTGTACAGGTATCAGTATCTTGTTCCTCCTTCTTATCTGTATGTGAAACTAAATCCAAATGACCATAGTGTTCTTCTGTATGTAGCGGGCCTGTTGCCTCCCGTAGCTGTTTACTTGCCTGATGTACTCTGATATTCCCCATCATCGGTATTGAAAGGGTCAGCGTAGTATTTTCTGCTGTTTTGCTTATTGTTTCAATGTTGCTTGCTGTCTTATTGGTATTAAGTTCTGCAGTCTGTGAATAAGCCGACTGAGAGATCATTAGTATCATTAAGACAAGCATTTTAAGAATTTTCATTTGTTTTTTTGTTTAAATGTCAGGGGTATATTTTTCTTATAATGTAAAGATGCA
>CAJQOX010000329.1 GCA_905480075.1 uncultured Aureispira sp.
GATGATGCCACCTCCGCTCAGATTCTGCAGGATCTGCTCGAAAGAAAATGGGCACTCGAACCCGATGACAAGGATATGATCCTGATGCAGCATGAGGTGGAATATGAATTGAATAACGAAAAAAGAAGACATGTCTCCACCCTCATACACCTGGGTGAAAATAATGTGAATACCGCTATGGCTCAATTGGTAGGCCTTCCACTGGCAATTGGCGTGAAACACATCCTGCTGGGTAACTTCAAAACTAAAGGGGTGCTGATTCCTATAACTCCCGATATTTATAATCCTGTTATGGCAGAATTAGGAGAAATGGGCATAGGTTTTAAGGAAACAGATAGGGTACTGGAAAGTTTTAATGAATATTTTCCTGAAACTATATAATCTGTATTTTCTGATAATTAAAAAACCACTCCGAAATTTTTTTTCAGAGTGGTTTTTGTTTTTTTCTTTGAAAATTGTCTTTACATTTTTTTTATTAACTTAGCGGCTATTAATTAATAATAATTCTGAGCATCATGAAAGAAGCATACATCGTAGACGGCATCCGTACAGCAATAGGTAATTTTTGTGGTTCCTTGTCCACTATCCGCACCGACGACCTCGGGGCTATTGTGATAAAGGAACTGGTAGAAAGAAATCCCAATATTCCGCTTGATGCCTATGATGATGTGATCATGGGCTGTGCCAATCAGGCAGGGGAAGATAACAGAAATGTGGCCCGTATGTCTCTCTTGTTGGCAGGTTTGCCCTGGGAGGTGCCCGGAGAAACAGTCAACAGATTGTGCTCCTCGGGAATGTCGGCAATTATTCATGCCAACAGGGCGATAAAAGCCGGTGACGGTGAGGTCTTTATCTCCGGTGGTGTGGAAAATATGACTAGGGGACCCTTTGTCATCTCCAAAGTGTCGAAAGCCTTCGGCCGCGATGCCAAAATGCACGACTCAAGCTTCGGGTGGCGATTCGTCAACCCAAAAATGAAGGAACTATACGGCACCGACGGTATGGGGGTAACGGCCGAAAATCTGGCGGAAATGTATCAGATAAACCGCGAAGATCAGGATCAGTTCGCTTATTGGTCGCAGATGAAGGCAGCAAAGGCACAGCAGTCGGGAAGATTAGCGCAGGAAATTGTAGCGGTATCTATCCCGCAAAGAAAAAAAGACCCCATCATTTTTGATCAGGATGAATTTATCAAAGCCAATACGTCACTCGAAATATTAGGAAAATTACGCACGGCCTTTAAAAAAGAAGGCGGATCGGTAACCGCAGGAAATGCCTCAGGTCTAAACGACGGCGCAGCAGCAACAATCATCGCCTCAGAGGATGCACTGAAAAAATACGACCTTAAACCCCTCGCAAGAATCGTCTCCTCGGCGGTAGTAGGCGTCCCTCCACGTATCATGGGCATCGGCCCGGTAGAGGCTTCAATAAAGGCGCTCAAAAAAGCCAACCTGACGATGGACGATATGGGCGTAATTGAACTCAATGAGGCCTTCTCGGCACAAGCATTAGCCTGTACCCGCGAACTCGGCCTGCAGGACAATGACCCAAGGATAAATCCCAACGGCGGCTCAATAGCAATCGGTCATCCACTAGGGGTAACAGGTACAAGAATCATGTACTCCGCAGCACTCGAATTGCAGAAAACCAACAAAAAATATGCCCTCGTGACAATGTGTATAGGCGTTGGTCAAGGCTATGCAGTAGTGCTCGAGAAGGCTTGATTATTTATAAGTAGGAAGTAGGAAGTAGAAAGTAGAAAGTCGAAAGTAGGAAGTAGAAAGTCGAAAGTAGGAAGTCGAAAGTAGAAAGTGGTAAAAATTTGCGAAGCAAATTTTACTTATGACTTTCTACTTTCTACTTTCTACTAAAAACTACTTAAGCACATTCCCCTCCTTCGAAAATTCCCTGAAGCTCAAATACACCGCCCCCACAGCAAACAAGATCAGCGAAAACACAATTCCGGAATACATAAACATATTCATAGTGCCGCCTACAATTTCCTTGGTAGCAAGGGCAACATTCAGAATAGGAATCAATGCAGTAGACCAGGATAATTCCATGCCCGGCATCAAAGCGATCATTGCCGGAATGATTACCAGAAAACTCATTGGTGTAACATAACTTTGTGCCTCCTTAAAGCTGCTTGCACGGACCACGACAGCAGATAAAACGCCCGCAAAAAATAAGCTCAGAGGCAACAACATAGCCAACAACATGACAATGAACTTAAGACTGATTAAATCGCTGATACTGCTGAGAAATTCATTGGGAATGTCATCTATAAAATTGATGCCAACAACCAGTCCGCCTATCGTCATCAGGGCAGCAACAATTCCGACCAAAGCAATAGTGAATGTCTTGCCCATCAGGATCTTGAACCGAGAAGCAGGAACCGTAAGCAAGGTCTCTATAGTGCCTCTTTCCTTTTCGCCCGTAATCAGGTCGAGGGCAGGATACATACAGCCCATAAAACAGAAGAGTATAAAAATATAAGGGATGAAACCGCCCACAATATCGCCGAGTTGTTCCTTGGCAGAAGCAATATTTATCTCCTGAAGGGAAACCGGATTAATCAATTCCTTGTCAATGCCGGCCTTTTCCATCCGCTGACTCAGAATTTCTGCCTTGTAAAGGTCGAGCTTGCTTTCCACCCGGCGTTTGACCATCAGATTGGTGGATTTATAATAAAATTTCAGCTGCGCAGATCTCAGGCTGTCTATCTGAGTGGAAAAATCGCTGCTGAACTCCAGTACAGCATCAAAATCCTCGGCCTCTACCGAATCCTTGGCCACAGAGAGTTCCACATCGTGGTACAACACAAAACTGCTGTCCTTAAAATATTCCGATACCTCTTCAGGTGCATCGATAAGGGCTATCTTCAGTTCCTTGGTTTTTTCCTTGTCTATCAGACTTTTTTGCAGGGCCGTAACCCCAAACAGGATTAAAGGCAAGGTCAGTGCAGGCATGATAATGGCAGAGATCAGCGTTTTTCTGTCCCTGAGCGTATCTTTCAGTTCTTTTTTTATAACGGTAAGAATAGTATGCATATGCTTAGTTTTTATTTTGGCTGACCAGTTGAATAAATGTTTCGGTGAGGGATCGATCCTGTGAAAGACTGCGGTAGTCTTCCATACTGTTGCTGTATATCAGTCTGCCCTTGTCAATAATTGCCAGATCATCGCAAAGCAAATCGACCTCACTCATAATATGAGAGGAAAAAATTACGGTCTTGCCCTCATTTTTACAGTTTCGTATCAGTTCGATGATGCTGTGTGCCGTAATAACATCGAGACCGGAAGTCGGTTCATCAAAAATTACCACATCGGGGTCGTGAATCATTGACCTGGCAATAGAGACCTTCTGTTTCATTCCGGTGGAAAGCTGCCCGATTCTTTTGTTCAGAAAATCATTGATGCCCAGCTTGTCGAACAACTCCTCCTTGCGGG
>CAJQOX010000330.1 GCA_905480075.1 uncultured Aureispira sp.
CTTATGACTGATATTGTAGTAGTAAGTCATAAGTAGTAGGTTTAAGTAAAAAAATACGTTGCAACTTTTACTTATAACTTATGACATACTACTTACTACTAATTCCAAAGCGAGCTGCGAAACGTAGCGCCCGGACGCCATTAAAAAAGAGATATTAGATACCAGATTATTAGAACATAGACTTATACAGGTCAGGAATTGTTCGACGCAAATTTTACTTATGACTTATGACCTGCTACTTACTGCTGATTCCAGATAATTACTACTAATTACCTGGTATATTATAAAAATAACTATATTAGCAGTAGTTGTTTGAATTTTTTTATCTGAATATAACAGGAAAATATTTATGGCTACAAAACTTGAAAAAATTTTAAACCTGGAGACTAATGTCATTGCAATGGAGCAAGAGTTGGTGAAGTATCATGATATGTTTCTTGCAGATGGTGTAATTGATGATTATGAACAAGAACAGCTAGATACCATGTTCGCTACAATCAATAATGTTGTAGAAGAAATTTTTCAATTAAAAGCTGCCCTGCCGCCTGAAATAGACAAAGCGACTTTTCTTGCTGGGAAATATAAGGAAACAAATTACTCGCCACCTACGGGCACAGGCTTGTTCGATGTAAGTTTGAATCCGAAAAGTGGACGATTAGAAGTTTTGGTTAAGGTGAACTTTACATTCGAGGATGGCGATGCTGTTGACTTCAACGATTTAAAAGGTCAATCAGCTATTTGGTCTGATGCTGAAATAAAAAAATGGAAAGCTTCCTATATTGCTCTTATGGAAGGACGTTGGGGAGGCAAGTATCATTTTCATCACCCCGATTTAAAAAATGTTACTGTTTATGTTGATGTTGAAATAGATGAGAAAACATCTGGCTGGCACTATGATTTGAAAATCAATAAAATTCCGAAAGGAGAGATGGAACAAAGTTCTGTCACTCATTTGGGGAAGCGCACCGGTGGTGTTTTTAAGGCCTCAAAAAAGACTGATAAGCACTCGGTAGATCTTGACTCAGAAGATTTGACTTTTATAGATAAGGGAACTGATGTGAAGGACAAACAAAAGGGTGCAGTTCATGAGTTTGGTCATATGGTAGGTCTTGGAGACGAATATGATGATAGAAAGGCAGGTATAAAGCACGCTGCTATGGTCAGAAATGCATTAGGTACTGTATTGACAGAAGGAAATTTTGACGATGTTATGTCCGTTGGTAATACAATCGAAAAACAGCATTATGTCACTTTTTTGGCTGCTTTAAAAAAGGTAACAGGACTTAACAAATGGCAATTCAAAAAATAATGAAAAGTATATTTTATTGTTTCTTGCTTGGAATGACTTTTTGGGCTTGCAATCAGGAGGCTGCAGATCAAAGGTCAGGGTTGGTTGCTTCTTCTGTTGAATTGGAAAGTAGCAATGAAACTCCTGTCAATATCGGTGAATATGATTGTTTTCAGGAAATATTTATAGAGCTGCAGGATTCTGTTTTGCTATATTGGGCAGAAATAGCGGATGACTCTTCACTCTTGTCGAATCATGCCGGCAACCGAAGAATAATGATCACTAAAAATGCAGACTTTTACTATAGTCGCAATAGTGGAGGTATAAAAAACCTGGACAATTACTTTAACAGGGAACTTTCTTTTTACAAGAATTTGTCTGCTGAGAATATGCAGACTCTTAAAGATTCCATGTACCTTTGGAAGCTAGGCAGCCGGCCTGGTATTTTAGAAAATCCAAATGTTGAAGTCTCAGGCGGCACCTGCAAATATTTCTATTGGAATGATGAAGAAATGAATGCTTGTATTAAAATCATGGAAGGAGTTGATTTGGGCGTTCAAATAGAACAATTGTTAAAATCTGTCCAATAAAATTATCAGAAACGGGATAGATAGTATCTTGTATTTCTTATTTCTCGCACCACAATAAAAAAAACCTGGACAAATCGTGTCCCTGAAAAAATGCCACCTTCCAAGGGGCTGTTTTTCGGTTGTCTTTTGCCAACTCACTGTTTATAAAATGTGAAAGTGTCGTTTAAAGAGGATAATTGATAAAATAAATGGTATTGTTATTAAAATGATGAAGAAGGTGCTGCCAATCAGATAATGACTATTATGAGGGCAAGACGATTCTCGTCCGGGAAAAGGAAGAAAATGTTTATGAGCTGATACTGCTCTACCGCCCCAAAGAAAAATTGTCAGAACCACGATTTACGGGATTAAAGGATTTACTTGATTTCATTCACCTTAACCACTCTACTGCCTAAAGGAAAATAGTCTGAAACGGAATATCAGTTATTGTATATCTTAGATGTACGTTTCAAGCAGATTGGCCTTCGTTTTTTCTATGACTGCATTATATTTCATCTTTTCAGGTAATTACAGTTAATTGATATTTTATAAAAAAAAACACATAATAAAAAAAATCATAAGAACTAAAAATAACTAATATTTATCATTTTTTTTTAGGTTAATAAACAAGTGCTTATTACATTGTTTTGTATTTTTAAGTCAACAAAATACAAGATTTGGTGTTTGTTAATAGTAACAGATACTAATTAGTTTAAACAACCTGTGAACCTTATGAATACAACGCTACCCTATATCATTCTGACATCACTCCTGAGTTTTTATCACTACACTTCCTTTGGACAAGAAGAAATAAATGTTGTCGGGAACATACAAAGTATTATTGATGGCGATATAAGCCCTTCTTTAACAGATAGAACAGATTTTGATTTTGCTTTATTAGGAGGGTCTAAAACCAACACCTATACTATTGAAAATACGGGTTCTTCCTCATTAACTATTAATAATATTACCGGAAGTGGTGATTTTTCAATTACGGGTGCACTAACTCCCTCCTCCCCAATACCTGCAGGTAGTTCTGCTACTTTTACAGTTACGTATACTCCAACGACAGTTGGTTTGTCAAGTGGTACCATTACTATCGATAACTCTGATTTGGATGAATCGATCTATGATTTTGCCCTTCAGGGTACCGGTGCTAATACGGGGATGTCAACTTGGGACCCTCTCATGTATCCACCATCACCCTGTTCATGGACGAGTCAGGATAATAATGGTATAAATGCTCCTTACGCTTCCTGGAGTCTAGCGGTGATTGATGCGGAAGCCGGTGGAATCAATAACATACTTTCTCTTCAGCCGGATGCCTATGTAGGTTCCTATGATTATGACAATGTCAATGGCAATGAATCTTGTTCAGGACATCAGATAGCAAGCACTCTGAATGTCAATGCCGCTCAAAATGGATTGCAAATTTTAGGCTCTACCAACGGATGTATGACGTTTATTGATCTGAATTCGGGTTCTGCAGTGGATCAATGGGCTAATTTTACTAATATGGATGGATTAACCATTAAAAATTTATTTCTGAAAGGGTGGGGAGGTGCAATAAATTTAACGAATTGCTCTAATGTGCTCATTGAGGACTGTGTTATTGAAAATTGTGATAATGCCGTCACGAATGCTGTCTTTCTATCCGCTTGTACCAATGTTACTTTTAGAAGATGTTCTTTCCTGGGTAATAATAAAGCATCATCGAGAGCTGTCAGAGCAGATAATTCCGGAACTTCAGGCTCCGGAATATTATTTGAAGATTGTAATTTTGGATGTAACATCGTTGATAGTGAAGGAGGTGCATTATTTGTTGGGCCGGGTTCTTTTGTTGAAGTAAGAAATACCATGTTTTCAGGAAATCAGGCAAGTTCTGCAGGGAAGGGTGGTGCTGTATATGTGGCCGTTGGTGGTAATGCTGTGATAACCGACTGCGATTTTATTGACAATACGGCTAACAGCGTAACTTCAGCTGATGGTTCAGGTGCAGTGTATGTTAACG
>CAJQOX010000331.1 GCA_905480075.1 uncultured Aureispira sp.
AATGGAAAGTTCATTCCATTCACTAAAAACGGGAATATCTATACATTGAAATATAAACCCAAAGCAGGCACATTACATATCTCTGCCCGATTTAGAGATGAGGTGGAATACAGTACATTTTTGAAATATAAGGTCCTTAAGGGTCAGAATATATAAATTCAACATAAAAGGTAAATTTATAGCTACATGAATGGCTTATAGAATATTAATAAAAGAAAAATAATGAGCTAATTTAAAACAGGATATTGATTTTTTGTACTTTGCAAAACAATGATAAAATTGAGACTATATATAGGTACAATTATTTCACTTTTCCTGATAACAGCTTGCGATAATCAGATTGAAAAAAAAGTGATCCCTGAGCCTGTAAAATTATCTGACACTCCGGTAATCCTTTATCAAGATACCACAATAACAGAAATAATTGCCATAGACAGTACCACGGAAGAACCTGACTCCGAAGAGGATCAAAAACAAAAACTGGATAGTCTTATTTCCCTTGTCAGTCAGTTGAATATCGAATATGAACAAATTTCAGACAATCAGGAAGAATACATCGAGGAAGTACCATTTATGAATTTCCTGGGAACTGCAGTAGAATTCGGAGAATTAACAATCAGTAAAATACCGGGCAACTTTATCCATGTACATGCAGATTACTTTGAAGGGGCACCTGTAGGAGGCAAACATTTCTGGATTAGAGGCGAGGAATTACTTGCTGTGGAAATAGTAAAACTTAAAGAACTGCTAACAGAAAACGGCAAAGTCATAGAGGAGCAAAAATCTGAAATATTTTATTATAGAGAAGGTCAATTAATACAGGTATTCAATAATCAGATACAACAAGTTGAAATCTCAGATTCCATAAGTTGTTCCGGTGAAAACCTGAAGCAGTGGGAACTTATAAAAGAAAAGGTACAGGGCATAAACCAGATAAAAGATGATTGAAAATCATTCTATATATTTAGAATCTGCGCACAAGGGTAAGACCTATATAGAGATAAAAAAGCAAGCTATAGCAGATGGAATTAAACAAGAAGAACTAAGACGTCTGATGAGGGAGGTAGATGATATAATACTAAAGAAGGAAAAAGAGGAAGCAGCAAAAAGTCAGGCAAGGGAGATGATTTATGTGGGGACATCATTTTTTCTACTATCAGCATGCACCTTATTATATTTATATATTGACTCCGGTAGTCATTATATATATTTGGCTTCTGCAGGAATGGCAGGAGGAATTATGATAATATCAAAAGGCAGGAGTCAGTTAAAACATAAAAAAAATGATTAAAAGTAATTCAACTAATCATTTTGGATTTGTTTTTAAAGACAAGAAGAACTAAGAAAGCCATAGCAGCGGCAGACAAAACCCACCACTTCCAGGTATGCGGAGTATATTCTAACGGAATAGGTTGTTGATTCCCGATACAAACAAAGGGTGCCCAGAAAAAGGGATGTGCTGTAAAGCCTTTATTATTCTGCAGGTAGGAAATTTTAGCATTTCTCATGGCATCATCTTTAGTTTGTCCCTCCACAAGGTTCTGATAGAACAATTCCATAACTTTAACAGAAGTCTGGTCATTCAATTCCCACAAAGTCATGACAATACTAGGGACACCTGCATACATAAAATTTCTTCCTAGACTGATAATACCCTCCCCTTTTGCATATTTACCATAGCCTGTTTCACATGCGGAAAGCACTATCAAGTTGGTGTTTTTACCATTTATATGCTGTGATTCATAAGAATAAAGGAGATTATCTTCGAGGCTATCAAGATTTTCGGTAAACATCAAAGAGGAATATTCAGGATTTTCATAATCTACGATACCATGCATAGCAAGATGAATAACAGAGTATTCATTTTTTGTAATTAGCTCTTTAAATTGATGTTCAGAGGCTTCTGCACCAAAGAAGAAATCACCTTTAAAGTGGTGTTTCAATTCATACATTTCATCAAAGGTTCCGGGAATATCAATAGCAGAATTATGCATAGCAACTTCTGAGGAAGTACGTTCTTTTTTTTCAGCATCAGAAAGATTTTGAAAGATGACCTTATTCTTATAGCTGGATGCAAATCCAAGCAAATTTCCATTAGAGGTATTCACTCTGTTTCTCGCATTCACCATAATAGCGGCAGAATATTCGTAATGTACTGAATAATCTTTTATAAGGTAAGGAAGCGTATGATAGCTTATATTATTCACATCCTTAACTTCTTTAGTGAGCAGAATTTCGAAGGGAATATAATGCAGATTTCGGTCAGGAACAATAATCAGGTGATTTTTATCTTTAAGCATCTCATCATCAAAATAATTTTTGAAAAGCCGGTAACTTTCCTTACAAAAAGTCTTATAGGCTTCTATTTCATAATCAATTATAAAATCAAGGTTGGAAACAGATCGTCGGAATTCACGAATTTCTGCTTTAAAGTGCCTGGGGTTAAAATCTTGTACTTTTTTAACTTTGACTTGTTCTTTAGAGATATAAACAATAAAAAAATCATTATCACAAATAAAATATTCAATTAACAGCTCCTCTTGGTTCAAATACTTCTGAACCGCTAGAGGACTTACAATAGAATCCCTGCCATGGTCCCAAACCCTGTAGTGATGAAAATTAGCCATGAGTACCAATTCAAAGGAGTCCAGTTTCTGTTCAAGAATTAATAATTTTTGAATAAAAAATGCTTCTTTTTTGGTGTCGAAAGCATGTTTTGCTTCAATAATATGCTCCTTACATTTATCAATCTGAACGATATATTTTTCTTCCTGCATCAACAATTTCTTAGGAATTCCGATACCACCTTTGGTGTAGGAATTTCTGAATTTGAGAATATTTTCATTAAGAAGAGTAGATTTACTATGTTCGGAGAAATCAAATATTGATTGAACAGATTTACTTTCATCTTCCTTATTCAATTCCCAAACAGCTGCGGCAGCAGCTTCATAAACCGGTCTGAGCTTACTAATGGTCAACAATTTAGACTCATTTCCGGAATAATGATCTCTAAGATAATTTGCCAACCAGATAACATTATGAAAATCAGCAAGCGCCTTTTTGAGTTCACCGGATTTCATATAAACATCTCCTCTGCACTTAAAAACCTCAAGGGCCATCGCTTTGTTCAGTAATTTTGAGAGGTATTCATCAGAGTTGGTAAAAATATTGTTGCCACTAAGCAGAATCAGGACAGAATCAAGATAAGAAACTGCCCTCTCATGATTTTCGGACTGTATAGCCAACTTTCCGAGTTTCAGATACAAAGAAGCGATTTTAGATCCCTTGTGCATGAATTTTATTTCTTCCAATGCCAGGGCTTTAGCAAAAAAATGTTCCGCTTTATCATAATTGCCCTTAACCTGAAAGGCATTAGCAATATTGATATAAGCTTTATCGAGGGCAAGTTTATGTTTCGCAATGAAACCAATATTTTTGTTGTAATAATTTAAGATAGAATCCTGTAAATCAAAATGGGCATAAAACTCAGACAAAGCAATATGTCCAAAATTATTTTCCCTTAATTGTAAAAGAGGATCTTTAGATAAAAATTGAATAAGGTAGGGAATTTTATTGAAATAATAGTCGGACTGAGTATCATCACCATTTGACTCATACAATTTGCCAAGGTTCACGGATAATTTTAACAGAGGGGAAAGAATATTAATTTTCTGATACATAATCATAGCATTTTCATAATAAGAAATAGCTTGTTCATTATCATTTTTTTTGGAGTACATTTTACCTAGCAAGGAGTAATATTCAGCGATTACTAAAGAATCCTGACTAAGAAATCGGTTATTTAGTATAGCATTTTGATTTTCCAATCCTTCATGGGTAATATGAATAGCCTGATTTATCCTCCCCTGTTGATATAAGATAGCTCCATAGAGTTGATAAATGTACTTGAAAACCAATCTTGACTGCGGTAAATTATCCAAAGCGGTTTCATAAGTAGTTTCAATATGTTCATCAATTTCACTAAAATGGCTTTCGCTGTTAAAAAAAATACAGTAAGTAGAAATAAGAGATGTGGAAACGAATCGATCCCAATCTTCTTTTTCACTAAAAATAGACCTTGCTTTAAGGGAAACATCATAAGATTCTGAATACCTGGATAATCCCCAGAGACAAAAAGCTTTAATTTCTAAAATTAAAGCAGCGAGTCTGGAATCAGTTTGGATATGAGATGATAAATCAGCACTCAGGCTATTTATCAGCTGTAGTCCCAATTCAAAGGAATCCATTTTAGCCCAATAATTCGCCTTATTCACCTGACAGTGTATCAGGCCCACGAAATTTTGGTCGTGTGCATAAAAACCTTCCGCTTTTTGATTAAGCTTCAGGGCAAGGTTCATATTCAGTTTCTCATGTATAAGAAATTCCGCAGAATCGACATAAATTTTTGCGAGTTCAGGATTTTGAGCTAAACCTGAATGAAAAAAAAGCAAAAACAAAAGAGAATATAAATATTTCATGTCAAATATTAAAAAGCACAAATTGATATCAAAATCAGAAAATTAATACCTAAATGCAAAATAATATATTTTAAATAGTTGTTCTCTATTTTAAGTACTTTATTTGTCAAAGACTCACGATTAAATCAAAACGGCATATAAACCTTAAGTAATACCTGCCAGTTTTTCAATCTGTATGCTATTTTGACATTCGAAATAAAATGGCATAAAATTTATGCTCTAACATATAAAATAATACTTAGACAGCTGTTTAATATCCATAAAATGATAAAAGATGAAAAAATTAATGATGAATAAATCAAACAGAAAACCTAAAAATATATTCAGAGCCTTTGATTATTGAAAAGGCAAGATGAAAAAATTAGGAAAGCAAAATAAAAGAATATATATTAGTGGCTGCTAGAAATAATAAGCATCAGAAATAAACATTGTTGTAAATAAATAAAACAAAAAAAGATATGTTTAATAAAAGTGAATTCAGAAAATACGCAGTAAAGCATATGGGCATGACAGGAATGCATGTAGATTCTTATGCAGAGAAAAACATACAATCTGCTATGGGGATGCCTGGCATAACCGGACTGACTCCTTATGTTATAGAGGAACGTGAAATGCGGATGCAACAGATTGATGTTTTTTCCCGTCTGATGATGGACAGGATCATTTTTCTGGGACAGGGAATTAATGACTATGTTGCCAATATTGTTCAGGCTCAATTATTATTTCTGGAATCTATAGACCCTAAGCGCGATGTTCAGATTTTTGTGAACAGCCCCGGGGGGTCGGTAATTGCCGGACAGGGTATTTATGACACAATGCAATACATCACTCCTGATGTAGGAACTATATGTACCGGTCTTGCTGCTTCTATGGGTGCAGTACTGCTTTGTGCCGGAGCAAAAGGGAAGAGAAGTTGTCTTCCTCATAGCCGTGTAATGATTCACCAACCTTTGGGAGGCATGCAGGGGCAGGTAACAGATATGGAAATCTCCTACAAATTGATCAAGCAATTACAAAAAGAATTATACGATATTCTTGCTAATCACACCGGACAGGATTACGATAAAATTGCTGAAGATTGTGAACGTGATAACTGGATGACTGCAACTGAAGCAAAAAAGTATGGCTTGGTTGATGAGGTACTTGAACGAAAGAACAAATAAGAATTTAAGTAATTGATATGATAATTATTAATTCATAACTCAAAGTTGGGCAGTTTATACTGCTCAACTTGTTTTATTTTTATAATAATGTTATCTTTGTAAGGCACAGCGGATAATAATTCCCTGAAACAACATTGTTTGCTGAGCTGCAGGCCCCCTAATAAAAACAAAGCACCACAAACCCGAACATTTTTTCAAAAATGAAAAATATATTACAATGACCAAGCAAGGAGCAAAATGTTCTTTTTGTCACAAACCGAAGGACCAGGCATTAGTATTGATTTCTGGAGTTGACGCCTATATATGTGAGACCTGTGTAGAACAGGCACAGTCAATAATCGAAGAAGAGATAATGCCATTTCAAAAGGACAACAAACAAGTACAGGTTAACCCCATAGACGGTGCAGAAATTTCGATGTTGAAGCCTATGGAAATAAAAAAACGCCTTGATGAATATGTGATCGGACAGGATGACAGTAAAAAAGTATTGGCCGTTGCGGTATACAATCATTACAAACGAATTACACAAAAGCAAAAATACCAGGAAGAAGAGGAAGTAGAGATTGAAAAGTCGAATGTTGTTATGGTAGGAAGAACCGGCACCGGTAAAACTCTTTTGGCCAGAACAATAGCAAGATTACTTAACGTTCCTTTTACCATTGTGGATGCTACGGTATTTACAGAAGCCGGCTACGTAGGAGAGGATGTGGAAAGCATGTTAACCCGCCTTCTTCAGGCCTGCGATTATGATGTATCGGCAGCAGAGAGAGGAATCTGTTATATAGACGAAATAGATAAGGTTGCCCGCAAGAACGACAACCCTTCAATCACAAGAGATGTTTCTGGCGAAGGAGTACAGCAGGCATTATTAAAAATGCTGGAAGGTACCGACATTCTTGTACCACCTCAGGGCGGCAGAAAACACCCTGAACAAAAGTTGGTCAAAGTAAACACAAAAAATATCTTATTCATTTGCGGGGGTGCTTTTTCCGGTGTCGAGAAACAAATAGCCAAACGTATCAATACTCAGGTCATCGGTTTCAGAGGAAATGAGCTTGACAAAGTAGACCTTGACAATCTCTTGCAATACATATCTCATCAGGACCTTAAGTCATTTGGTTTGATTCCTGAGTTGTTGGGTCGTCTCCCGGTTTTGACTTTCCTGAACCCCCTGGACAGAAATACCTTACGCAGAATCCTTACAGAACCTAAGAATGCGCTTACCAAACAATATGAGCGACTTTTTGATATGGAGGGTATCAAATTAACCTTTTCAGATGATGTTTTAAACCTGATAGTTGATAAAAGTCTGGAATACAGTCTTGGGGCAAGGGGTTTGCGTTCAATATGTGAGGCAATAATGACAGATGCCATGTTTGAAATGCCTTCCAAAGAAGATATGACTGAATTTGAAGTAACCATTGATTACGCCGAAGCCAAGTTAAACAAAACAAAACTTGCGGTGTTAAAGCAGGCGGTATAGAATTCATTTTGATATAAAATGAAAACAATCATTTCATTCTTAAATTTTCTTCTGATAATTTCGTGTATGAACTATCAGAAAAAGGATACAGACCTTTTTAAAGAAAACCTGAGTGGTTCTGTAAAAGAATATACAGAACTTCAGTTTAAGCCCCTTGGGGAAATTATTGAACACGAAGAAAATATCGGCCTGAGAAAGAAGACAATCAATACTTTTAATACAGAGGGCTTCAAAATTCAAAACTCGACACATTCTGCAGGCGGCAAAAATAGCATCAAAAAGGTTTATGAATACAATGGAAAGATGCAACTCATCAGACAAAAGGAATTTAAAGGTACTGATACTTTACCCTTGTTAACAGAAGACTTCAAATACAATAAGAAAGGAGAAATTTCGGAACATATATATTTCAAAAAGGGAAAAAAGGTGAGTAAAACCATCTTTGAATACAATGAATTAAATGTAAGAACCGGTAAGGTATTCAATGAAAAAGGAATTGTATCGAGCGTCTACTCTTCATTATATAATGCTGAAGGCAAGATAACCGATGATACAAGATACGATAGAGACAGCGAGAGTATCAGTTACAAAATCCACAACTTGTACGACTATGCCGGGAATCTGACTATGACAGAAACCTATTATCCCGTCGGTAACAATTTCAGTATTTCTAAAAAAAATACCGAAGGGAATGAAATTGAATTACGAAAATATACAGATGGTTTGATTGTCAGTTCCTGTTTTTACTCTTACGACGAAAGAGGAAATCAAACTGATGTTAGATGTGACATCTATGATAACCTGCTAAAAAGAACAATTAATTCTTCCATTAAATACGAATTCGATAAAGAAGGAAACTGGATAAAAAAGGTCAGGTTTCAGGAAGGAATAATCAGTTATGTTACAGAACGCACTTTTGTATACTATTAAATTCCATTTCAGTTGCTAAGTCAGAGAGGATGTTTCAGGTGCAGAAGACTGAAAAGGAAAGCACCGGCACCAAGGTAAACCCCTTCAATCAGATATATCGGAAAATGGTCTTTATATATAAGCATACTAACAACTACCGTCAAAGTAGCAAAAGTGGCATATATAATAAAAGATTTTTTCCCGGCGAGTGTGCTGTACCAATTAAAAAGGATGGTTGCAAAAATAAGGAATGGGACATTTTCAATAATCAAAGCAGTCCCCTCTGATACATTATTATTATTCCAACCAAGCCGGTGCATCAACATAGCCCCGGCAACAATACCAAATCCACTCATAGCATAAACCGGCGGCAACAAAATAAGGGCTAATTTAGACAGGGGTCTAAAGTTGACAATACTTATAATAATGCCTGCCGCTGCATAGGGAAAAAGGCCTTCAAAATCGTGATTAATTTTTTGCTGCTCAATAAGGTAGCCAATCAACAGTGCTACAGCACCACAAGAGAACCCAGCCAACAAGGCATTAAAAAAAGAATACTTCTTTACTTTTTCTTTCGATTTGTTAGACATGTCTGAAATTTATTACACAGATTACCAATGTGGGAATTTCATGGAGAAAAACAAAGCTAATCGACAGGTTTTCCGATTTGATTATCTTCGTGTTTAAACTCTTTTAATTTGGGTAAATCTTTAATGGAACTGAGGCCAAAGTGCATCATAAACTTCTTGGAGGTAGCATATATAAGAGGTCTTCCGACATCTTTGGAACGTCCATTAATTTTAATGAGTTCCTTCTCCAGTAATTTCCTGACAGCATAGTCACAGTTGACCCCTCTGATTCGTTCAATTTCGACCTTGGTAATCGGTTGTTTGTACGCAATTACGGAAAGTGTTTCAAGAGCAGATTTGCTTAATTTTTTTTTGCTTTTTTGTTGTAAAAGAACAGCGAGGGTAGGATGAAATTCCTGTTTTGTGAGAAATTGGTAGCCTCCTGCAATTTCAACGATATTAAATGAAAAGTTATTATTCAGATACTTTTGCTGAAGTGCCGTAATTTTATTTTGCAAAACCTTATTATCCAGCTCTTTTTTAAGTACGGATTCGAGGCAATGTCTGATTTCTCTGATTGAAAGAGGCACTTCGCTTGCAAAAATGAGGGCTTCTATATGTAAAGTTATATTATCCAATGTATAGAAATTAAAACAGAAAGAATTCCTTCAATATAAAAAACTTTTCTAATGACAGAGACTAAAGTAGTGGTTTTTATGTAAACATAGGATGAAAAAGCATAGTTTTAAGATTATCTGATTAAAAAGAAAAATAAAGAATTGAAAAAACATAAAAACTTGAATATTTATCAAAAAAAATTGTAATTTTCAGAAATAAACAAAAACAAAAAAAATATTAAAAACATTGAAAGTTGAATAAAGTAAAAACTTAACGAGACTTTTTATTTTTATTTTCAAATTAATCCAATTAAAATTATGATGTTTAACTACTTTGCCAAAGTAAAAGACTATTTGTTAGAAATGGGTCATGATATTGTAAACGAGGATGCAGCTGAAGGCATTATGATAATTACAAATCAAAGCAAGGGATTGATGAATACAATTCTTGATTGTGAAGGAGAAATCTTAATAATAGAACAGCACATTATGGACATGAGTCCCGATAATTCAAGTGCATTCAGACGATTACTTCAGATTAACAGAGAAGTAGTACACGGTGCCTTTGTACTCAACGAGGATGCAACCATGTTATTATTCAGAGATACCTTACAGTTGTCGAATCTTGACCATAATGAACTTGAAGGATCATTGAATGCTCTGACGGTAGCATTAATAGAAAACACAGACGAACTATTAGGTTGGGCTACAGATAAGACCCTTGCCTGAGAGGTTCAGATTAATATTTAATTTTTAAACAAACAAACTTCTTATATAATTATGTGGGAATTCATTAAAAGATTATTCAGAATTGGAAAAGCAGAAGCTAACAGTGCGTTAGATAAACTGGAACGTCCTATTACACAGACTAAACAAGGTATCCGCGATTTAAAGAAAGACCTTGACGATAGCTTAAAAAGTCTGGCAGAAGTTAAAGCTACTGCTATACGCTCTAAAAGAGAGGCAAACAATCACAAAGAATCTGCCGAAGATTATAAGAAAAAAGCAAAAGCATTGTTGCAAATGGGGGCAGATGGAAGAAAAGATGAGGCGGAAGCTAACCGCTTGGCAATGGAAGCGATGTCGAGAAGAGAAGAAATGCTAAAACTGCACAAGGTTGCATCAGATAATCAGATAAAATTTGAAGGCCTGGTAACTAAGATGGAAGGAAAAATCCGTGCGTTAAAAAGTCAGATCGCCAAATGGGAGAATGAACTTAAGACACTTGAAGCCCGCCTCAAAGTAAGCAAAGCTACAGGGAAACTAAACAAACAGTTGGCAAACATCGATTCAGGAGGCACCTTGGCTATGCTTGAAAAGATGAAGGAAAAAGTGGAAGAACAGGAAGCACTTTCAGAAGCATACGGAGATATGGCAGACGAGTCTAAATCTGTTGATCAAGAGATTGATGCTGCCTTGTCAGAAGCATCTTATTCTGGTTCATCAGCATTGGATGATCTGAAAAAAGAAATGGGACTTATTAAAGAAGAAGAGAAGATCGAAATCAAAGAGACTGTTGAAGAAACTATTAAAATAGAAGTAGACAAAACTGACAGTACGGATGGAGATGCTTGATTAAGAAATAATAAGAATTAACTATATAAAGGTCTTTGAAATATTTCAAAGACCTTTTTTTATTTCTTAATCACCATTAATTTCAAGGTTAACCAGTTTGAGATAAGATCCCGGAAAAATGTGATATAACTTTTTAACCTTTTCTTCAGAGTACTTTTCCACAAAAATAGATGCCTGCCCGTATTCCGGTTTTTTCTGATAGGCGGAAAAGCCAATATTACAATTCATTAATTTAGCATCTTTAACTGTAGTTTGCGACAAATCTTTAGATGCAATACCAATATTAGCACCATTGATAATGGTATTGCTAATGATAGATTTCCCTTGTTCACCAATAGAAATGCCTTTATCTCCTGCATTTTTAATCTTGCAATTCTTGATATTAATTTTGCTGGTAGAGAAATCCATAGCATCATTACCAGTGTTTAGAAAATAACAATCAGTAACTTGTCCTGTACAAAAGTCTGCATCAAAGCCATCGGCAAAGGTATTACTGATAGAGTTGTTTTTAAAATCAAAACGGGAACGCACTATATTGAGTGCATCTTCACATGAATTTCCCGTAAAGGCAGAATGATAGATATCAACATCAGATTCATAAAAATTAACCCCACCCGGCAAATTCCAGCCTTTGAAGGAAAAAGCCCCGAGATTCGAGAAGGTGGTATAATCAATTCTTGATTTTGCATCCGCTTTAATAACCGTGAGGCTACGGGCAGATTTATCACTTGATGTTACTAAAACCGGTTCGTCTTCAAGACCAAGAAAATGAACGGGTGAATAAGATAAAATAAAAGCCTTATTAACAATATCGATTTTAGAACCCGGCCTTACAAGAACTGAATAATTGGCCGGAATAACAAGAGGTTCTTTGACTACTGCATTTGTATTGAAGATGATTTTTCTACGCTCAGGGTGATAAATATAGGCAGGGTGATTCTGTACCAGGTTGCCTTTCAATTCCTGAACTGGAGCAAAGGCCTGAGGTATTGGCCATTTATTAATTTCAGTATAATAGTTTTTTGCTAAGCCCGGCACTCTGTAAACCAAAAACTCAGCGGATTCAGGAACAGAAAGCTGATGTGAATAATCGGGTAAATCAGCAAATTTGGTAGTAAAGAAAAGTTCAGTAGAATCCAGGTAAGTAATTACACCTCCCGATTTTGTCATCGAGCCTACAATTTCGACAGGAATCTGATGTCTGTTACAAATAGCTATCAGGCCCGGTTTCACAGTTTTTGTTTGCAGGGAAGCGCTGTTCGGATAGAGGGCATTTCTGATATTTGCAGCACGTTGATATATATAGTCCGGTGAGTAATTATAATCTTTTTTGGATTTTCTGATATAAATGAGCCTTTCATGAATCTTTTTCTTCACGGAACCAAGGAAAGCATCAATATGTTTTGAATCGGATAATTTTTCGAGATAGAAATGATATTTTTCAAGGAAGCTTTTGTCTCGGAACAATTTTCTATCCATTTCAATATACCCGCTGAGAGAAGATTGGTTAACACCATAAAAAGCTTTTGCCGGTACATGTTTAAGCTCTTCACCTCCATAGCCATCAAAGCCCACCGGTTCCAGTTTTCCAATTACAGGATTATAATAGAATCTTTGGTTATGCCATGCCACGCCATGATATCCGCCGGTGAGGTCCATAATAGCATAGTATTTTGCAAAAAGATCTATTTCAAAGATATCTTCTGCCTGTTTGAGGCCATATTGAAATTCATATAATAAATTTTGAGCAATAACAAATTGCTGATTCAGTAAAGAATCCTTAAAAGTTTTCTTTTCGCTGAAAGGCTTTATTTCAGGGCTGCCAACAATCAAAACACCATCATGATCGGCATTCAGTTGACTTTTTCTGAGCATAGCATCCCAGAACCCACTTTCAACAAATCTGATAATCGGTCCTTCTTTTTTCTTATTAAATTCGGGCAGCTGTTTAAGGAAATGCTCCTCATATACATAAAGCCCCAAATCTTTTTCATTTAATTTAAAATTAACAAATTCATATCTTGTAGTGAGAACATCTTCAAAAATAAAAAACTCATGCAATAGCCATTCGAAAAGGTAGGAACGGGTAGCAGGATTTTGAAGAGAAAAAGTTTTCAATCTTTTCCAGGATTTCTGAGTTTCAGTTTCAACTCTGAAAGACCATTTGTTTCCCTGCAGATGATCGGTCCAGTCTCCTTTAAGCCGAAGGGAGACTTTAACTTTTTCCTGATTATCACTTTCCGGATAAATAGCTCCTTTCACCCAGGAATCTTCAGAATTGATGAGCAAGCCTTTCTGTATCGCCTCATGTCTTTTCTTTTTCAGGTGCATAAAAGCTCCATCATTGACATAGAGATGAATATTTTCCGGATCCCAATCGGAGGTATTCACAAGTTCCGGATCAGGGTTTTTCACAAAAGTCAGGTCGTCGAAATAGACAGGAGAATCATTTAAATTGAAGCAATAAACAGACAGTTTATTGTCCTTAAGCGGATTTTCTATTTTGGCAGAGATAGTGAGTAATTGCCATCCGTCGGAGAAAGAAAATTCTTCAGACTGTACATAAAGCCCACCTTTTTCCTCATCTTTCAAAACCAGTCGTCCAATTTCCTTATCGGGAGAATAAGCCCATACCTTCACATATATTTCATCCCCTTTCATCACATCAAGGTGAATAGAAAAACCATAATTGCGGGATTTATTACCAAGCTTGACAGAGTATTTGCCACTATGTGAATATTCAGAAGACTGACAACCACCATGTTTCACTTGAAAATCAGGATTTACAAAATAATCCCCATCTATTTCTTCAGCATCAGCAAGAAGTGTATAATTAAGGTCTTTAACCTCGGGCTGACTAAAAATATTGAAGCAAAACAGAACAAAGAGATATACAGACAGGCCTGCAAAAACAAGGATCAACCCTTTTTTGATAAGGGATGAATATGTTTTTTGCCTTGTAATAGAAGGATGTGTTTTTATTATCATAACTATAAGATTCAATCTCAGCGGGCTGAGAGAGAAGAAACAAAATTATTGAGTTAACAGAATACCATTTACATATTTTGAATTTTTGGAGAGACGAAAAGGCAAAAAAGAGGTAATTCTTTTTATATCTTTTTCATCCCCTTTCTCATATTTCAATTCAACAATAACTACCTTATCTACACTAACGTATTTAAAGAAAAAAGGAGAATGTAAGAGCGGGTGAAACCTTAAATCCGTATCGATGGTAATCCTGAATTTATTATCCTTCGTCCCCCAATAAGAACGTCTGTATGAATTCAGCAAGGTTGGCTGAAGTGTAAATTGAAGAGGAATTGTATCATTGACTTGTTTCTGTATATCTTTTATATCTGACAAAGGAAAAGTATTAACGGGAAAGACTGTTTTTCCGCCCAATTCATTTTCTTTATATTTCACTTCCAACCTGGGAGATACTATTGTATTAATATCATCGCCATACCATCTGACCCGGTATTTTTTCCTTACATTGATTCCCATAAGGTTTTCATTAAGGCAGGTCATACCCGGAGTATCGAAATAAATATTATTAACTGTTCTGTCAGGAAAAAGTTTGAAGAAAGAAGCAGGATGAGATTTTACAATCTGTAAAACATGAAACATCGATAAATTTTCCACTCTGTATTTTCTTTCAAATCGCATAAATCATATTTTCAACAGTAAATAAATTACACGATTAAATCGGGCTGATCAACTACAGAAACTGTGGTATTGGAAGAAAAAGAAACAATTGCATCCTGCATAGTTGTTATAGCCTCAATAGATGAGGCCTTACATATAAAGGTAACATCAATACCTGAAGACATTCTATCCATTCTTTTCAATTCAACATAATCCATATTTTCTTTAACAACTTTCAACATAGCTTGCATATCGGTACTATCAGAAGAGATATTTACATAAAGGGTATTTTCATTTGTATAAGCACTCCTGCTCTGAATTTTATAATTGAGAAACAACAGCACAAGAATAAGCGAGACGGCAATAGTAGCCAAGATGGGATAGTTAGCCCCTGTAGCCAGGCCAATACTGATTACGAGAAACAAATAAATGAGCTCTTCAGGATCTTTGATGGCAGCACGAAAACGTACAATAGACAAGGCACCGACCAAACCCAAAGACAAGGCAATTGAAGATTTAACAATAGTAATAATAAGTACTGTAGTCAGAGCAAGGGGTATAAAATTGGAAGAGAACTTCTTACGATTGGCCACTGCATTGCCAAAACGAATATAAAACTGCCCTAACACCAAGGAAAGAATAGTAGCAACAATCAGATTGAAAATAAAAAAATGTATATCAATAGTATTACTAAACTTATTTAATAATTGCTCAAGATGTTCTAAATTCATAAGTAAGTGATTCACATATAATCAAAAATCTAAATGAAACAAAAGTAAAGTTTTGATTTCATTTAAAAACACAAAAGTGAAAATATTTTTTTTGAGAGACAAATATACAGAAATTGTACAAATGTTAGTAAAGTATCCATCTATATATTGATTTTATTGGTTAGAGCAGGGCAGAAATAGTGAATACTGTTAACAATAATATTATTAAACTTTTATTAATTCATTTTCAAATTTGTATAAAGTCAAAAAGAAATGAAAAAAAACGAAAATCTGAAAAAATAAAGCAATGAAATAGGTTCACATCAAACAATTATGTATTATCTTTATGATTACAAAGTGAAGACATTATAGAATTATCAAACACTTGATACAAAGACAATAAATCCAATGAAAAAAGCCATTCAACCTGACACAAAAACAACAGAAACCATTACAACACCAAGGAAATATACTTTTGAAGAGGCCCTTGCCGATTCAACTAAATATTTTAGCGGCGATGATTTAGCAGCCACTGTTTGGATAAACAAATATGCTTTAAAAGATTCCGATGGCAATATTTTTGAAAGTAATCCTGATCAGATGCATCACAGATTGGCAAGTGAAATTGCTAGAATAGAAAAAAAGCATAGTGGCGCCTATACAAAAGAAGAAATTTATCAGGTTTTAAAAGGGTTTAAATATATAGTTCCTCAGGGGGGGCCTATGTCAGGAATTGGTAATGACTATCAGATCGGATCCCTTTCGAATTGTTTTGTAATAGGTAATGAAAGCAATTCCGATTCTTATGGAGGTGTCTTAAAAATAGATGAAGAACAGGTACAATTAATGAAAAGAAGAGGAGGGGTTGGCCATGATTTATCACATATTCGCCCTAAAGGCAGCCCTGTAAAAAATTCAGCCTTAACCTCAACCGGCATTGTACCCTTTATGGAAAGGTATTCAAATTCCACAAGAGAAGTTGCTCAGGATGGGCGTCGAGGTGCATTAATGCTTTCTGTTTCTATAAAGCACCCTGATTCAGAACGTTTTATTGATGCAAAGATGGATGGAACAAAGGTCACGGGTGCTAATGTATCTGTCCGTATCGGCCACGATTTCATGAAAGCTGTCAAAGCTGGAAAAAAATATAAACAACAATATCCTGTAAACTCAAAAACACCAAAATACAGGAATGAAGTAGATGCCCAAATGCTATGGGATAAAATTATCCACAATGCATGGAAATCGGCTGAGCCAGGAATCCTTTTCTGGGACACTATTATTGACGAGTCAATTCCTGATTGTTATTCCGACCTGGGCTTTGAAACTGTTTCAACAAACCCATGCGGGGAAATTCCACTTTGCCCTTATGATAGTTGTCGTTTATTGGCTATCAATCTTTATAGCTATGTAGATAATCCTTTTACAAAAGATGCTGAATTTAATTTCGACCTTTTCAGGAAACACGCTGCTATGGCACAACGGATAATGGATGACATTGTTGATCTGGAGTTGGAAAAAGTGGACAGGATCATTGAAAAAATTAAATCTGATCCTGAGACAGAGGAGATAAAAAGAACTGAATTAATACTTTGGGACAAAATAAAGGCTAAGGCTATTCAAGGTAGAAGAACAGGTGTAGGTATTACTGCCGAAGGAGATATGCTTGCAGCATTAGGGCTTAAATACGGTACTGCTGAAGCTACAGCATTTTCAACCGAAGTACATAAAAAATTGGCTCTCTCTGCCTACCGCGCATCCGTAGACCTTGCCCGTGAACGTGGCCCTTTTCCTATTTATGACGCTACAAGAGAATTCAAGAACCCAATGATTTTGAGGATTAAGGAAGCGGATGAGGAACTGTATAATGACATGGTTAAATACGGCAGAAGGAACATTGCTCTGTTGACTATTGCTCCTACCGGAACAACAAGCCTGATGACACAAACAACTTCAGGGATTGAACCGGTGTTTATGGTTTCATATAAAAGAAGGCGCAAAGTAAATCCAAATGATAAGAGTGTTACCGTAGCCTTTGTAGATGAGGTGGGAGATTCCTGGGAGGAGTACCATGTATTCCACCACAAGTTTATCAATTGGCTTGAAATAAATGGTTATGATGTTGATGAGGTTTCTAAAATGGAACCAAATGAATTAAAGGAAATTGTATCAAAATCACCTTATTTCCAAGCTACAGCCAATGATGTTGATTGGGTGGAAAAAGTAAAACTTCAGGGTTCTGTCCAAAAATGGATTGATCATTCAATAAGTGTCACAGTAAATGTCCCTAACAGTTGTACCGAAGAGATGGTAAGTAAGATATATCTTGCCGGATGGGAAAACGGATGTAAAGGCATCACCGTTTACCGCGATGGTTCAAGAAGTGGTGTACTGATTGCCGATACAAAAAAGAAGGATAATGAAGAAGAGATAATAACCAAATTCCTGGAGACCGAGGCGCCTAAACGACCTCAGAAACTGGAAGCAGAAGTAGTGAAATTTAATAATGAATCTGAGAACTGGATAGCAGTAATCGGTTTGCTTCACGGAAGGCCTTATGAAATATTTACCGGGGGGGCAAAAGAGTCTTTCCTGATTTTATCTCAGGTAGACAAAGGCTGGATATTAAAAAATAAGTCCGACGATGGTAAATCGCGTTATGACTTTCAATACGAAGACAGTCAGGGCTACAAAACTACAATAGAGGGCTTATCAAGAACCTTCAATGAGGAATACTGGAACTATGCAAAATTGATTTCAGGAGTATTGCGTCACGGAATGCCATTGAGCTTTGTAGTAAATATGGTAGAGAATTTACATTTGAATGATGAAACATTGAATACCTGGAAAAAAGGGGTGGTCCGATCGCTCAAAAAGTTTATTCCTGACGGTACAAAACCTCCTGCCAACGAATGTCCTGAGTGTCACGAACCTGCATTGGTTTATGAGGAAGGTTGCCTGAATTGCAAAAATTGCGGTCATAGCAAATGTGGCTGATCTTTATTTTTGTGTAAAACAGGAAGAATCCCTTCAATTTTTCAATCATCCTCTTTTAGTACTAAAGAAAGATTGTTTAAATGAAGGGATTCTTAAATTAATAAAACAGATTTTCATTATTGTTTTATTATTCTGATATGTTGTGTACCCTGCCCGGCTTCTATAGAAATAACATATACAGCAGCAGCAAGGGATGACAGATTCAATTCGTATTTGCTGATTCCTGCCGGAGAAGAGGTCATCATAACCGTTTTACCAAGAACATCTCTTACAATAAACCTGCAGGGTTCTTCCTGGATATTTGTAAAACCAACATTCACAATCCCTATTGTTGGTGAAGGATAAACAGATATCACTTCAGAATCATCTGCAAAGTTCAATGCTCTTATCTGACTGTATTGATAATCTAGATCATTTAAAGGAAATTGCAGGCGATAATAGTTCCATCCACTATACGGTTGATTATCAAAAACCTGATAATAGAGCTGTTCGGAAGAACCTGATGGAATCATTACTACATTATCCAAAAGGTCAAAGGATATTCCATCCCGGCTGTGTTCCACATTAAAATGCTGATCATCAATTTCAGATTTCCAAATCCAGGAAAGCAAGGCCTTGTCATTATTTTTTAAAGCATTAAAATCAAGCAGATCCTGCGAAAGTATAATCACGTCACAAACTTCTGTAAGAATTTCAGTAGCAGAAATTGCCCCGGGACAACTGACTGTAGCAGAATCATCCTGATTGACAGAACGGACATAAACAGAATCAGGTGCCGCGATCAGAAAATCAACATTGGTAGTATCTATTGGTGAAAAGTCAGAAAAGAGAGACCAATCGAAAGTTGGTGCGCCCGAGGCTGTCAGAAGAGCAGTGTCTCCTTCACAAACAATAAGTGGCCCCGGTATTGATGGGGCAGGTGGAGTAGGCACAACAACAATAGTAGCTGAACTATCAACAGGCCCTATACATCCTGAGGCAGGAATAACTTCAAGACCACTGTCGGTACTTCAGGATGTCCATCATCTCTTACTATCCCCGGGCCAGGGGTTTTTGAAACTGCACCCGGGAACGTAGCTAATGGTACTTCACTTATCAGAGACCCTGATGGTTCAGGTCCCTGGTCAACTCAGGCCG